>NZ_JBVAYD010000030.1:0-33131 GCF_055413445.1 Lacticaseibacillus sp. 22
TAGGTGCAGATTGTTTCATTCTTTTTAGCCTCTAATCTGAATATTAGTGTGACGATCAAAAAGGAATCTGGAGGGCGCATTATTAGTTCAGCAGTAAAAAAGCGGCCTTGCTTGTCTCGGCAATGGCATCAAGTTGTTGATCAATCAGAGGATCAATTCTTGCCGAACGGCGGGCCTGCCACCAGCGGTAAGCAAAATAGGCACTTCCCCAGGCAAGAAAACCGGGAATAGCTAACATAACCGATAGCAAAATCAATGCGGCCTCCCAGGCAAAAACCGAGCCAGCCATGAATACTGTGCCAACGATGCCGATCAACAGGCTCAGTGAGGTTGCACTTGATTGTTTCGATTTTTCCAAGCGCACAACATGAGCCATTTGTTGTTCAAATTGCTTCTGTAGCCGATTAAGTTCGCTTTTATGGGTAATGGAGCGATCGCGCTTGAACGCTAAAGTGACACCGTGCAGTCCTTCTTTTGACTCCTGTAATTGCCAGCCGAAGTTTGCATAACCGTCTACATAGGTGGCTTGCATACTGGGAGAAACCGTCTGGGTCAAATATTCATAGGCGATAAAACTGTTTTTTTGCATAAAGAGAAACCCTCCATATCTTGTTATAGGCGTTTGCCAAGCTGATTTCGGGTGGCTAACGACTGCTCATGGTTTAAGCATACGGAGGGCGTGTTTTTGAATTATTCATGAAATGTTGCTGAATTGTTAATTTTCACTTTGCGGAAGAGATACGGTGAAGGTAGTACCTTGGTGAGGGTTACTTTGGACACTGATTTTTGCATTAAGCAAGCGAATAACCTGCGCCACAATGGCGAGCCCAAGGCCATTTCCTGCACTTGCATGTGATGTATCGCCTTGGTAAAACTTATCGAAAATATGTGCCTGCGTATTTTCGTCAATTCCCTGACCATCGTCGTGAATATGGACACGTAGCGTGGTATCGTCAGCTTTTGCGCGAATCGACAGGTGACCATGTGGCGGTGCGAATTTAATTGCATTGCCGATTAGATTGTGCCAAACGATCTCGAGGAGTTGGGGATTACTGATAATTGGCAGTGAGTCGGGTAAATCAATTGTTAGATGTAACTGTTTAGCATCAATCGCATTGGCATCATCCAGTAAGCAGCGCGTCAGTTGCGCACTGAGATCGAATTTTTGGTAATCAGGTGCCGTGACTTGGGTTTGTAGTTTGTTAAGCTTTAGAATATTCGTGACAAGCGTTGCTAAATGGGCGACCGAATCACTAATGGTGGTCAAATAAAGTTGCTGTGTTTTCCGGTCAAGCCCTGACTGTTGTAATGCTTGGGCATAACCTTGAATATTTGCCAACGGTCGTTTGAACTCATGTGACACATTGGCAACAAAGTCACTACGTAGGGTTTCGGTGGAGCCCAGTTCGGCGACCATAATATTGAAGTTAGCAAACATCGCGTCTAGGTAGTCGTAATTCTGGGGTGCATGAACCGGTTGTAAATAAACATCAAAGTTACCATTTGCTACTTGTTCAGCGGCATCGCTCAAAGCTTTAAGTGGCTTGTCAAAAGCGCGGTATTTCTGCCAGGCGGTGAATGCGGAGAAGCCGGCAGCGACCAATGCCCAGTAAAGCAGATACCAGCCTAATAACGGCGTCAACACTAGATGCCAATTATTACCATAAAGTATTCCCGGTAAGGCTGCTAGAATGCTCAAGGTAAAGAAGGAGCCAAAGAATTGAAACCATGAAAAGTGTTGCTTTACTTGTGGTTGAACGGCTTGCTCATTTACTGATTTCATAAGGTTAACACCGCCTTGTAACCTAATCCATGAATGGTCTTGATCGTAAAGCCATCTGCTGCTTTGAATTTCTCGCGTAGTTTTGTAATGTATACATCTACCGCGCGCATGCTGGTATCACTGGCAAGGTCCCAGAACTCGTTGATAAGTTCAGCTCGGGAAAAAGCGTGATCAGGATATGAAAGCAATTTATAAAGGATCTGGAATTCCCGAACTGTGACATCAACCGTTTGATGATTGACTTGTGCAGTAATCGCCTCGTTGTTGAGAGTGAGATTGCCAACGATCAACAAGTTGTCGGCCGTAATTTTTGCGCGGCGTAACAAAGCTTTGATTCGTAATAGCAATTCATTGAAGTTTATCGGCTTAACCATATAATCATCAATGCCGCTATTAAAACCCTTTTCTTTGGACGCAATATCATCTCGCGCCGTTATGAAGAGGATGGGGATGCTTGGATCGGTTCGGCGCAGTTCTTGTGCAAATTGATAACCGTCTACCTGAGGCATCATGATGTCTGATAAGACGAGATCGAATTGTTCGGATTGCAGTAAATCATAGGCTGCCGGTGGATTTTCGGCACCTTGAACAGTGTAACCATTCTGCCGTAAGATGGTTGCAATCAGGTCGTTAAAGTTGCGGTCATCTTCAACCACTAGGATTTTGACCAAAGTAAGTCTCTCCTTTTTGGTACGTGTAAGTCGGGTTTTACGCTGCGGGTCGATGGGTCGTTGTTTGCTGAACAGTATACTGATCCCAGACATATTTGTCATGGCTTAGCGATTAGGTGGATAGGCTGGCATCACTGATAGCAACGAGATTCGCGATAATATTTTTTCTGAGTGGGCGATTTTTTAATGGAAAGGATTTTTCTATGCAATATACATGGCTAAACATGCCTGAGCACAATTACTTGATTGTGGTTGATCAAGGTAAGCTTGCTTTTGTCGGATCGCCGGATGCCAAACTAAGCGAAGCAACGCGTTATATCAAAGGGCCACTGGTATTTGATCGCGAGGAGATGTTGCCTTTTCGCAATGCAATTTATGATTATTTAAGCGGTGACAGTCGGGAGATCGCGGTGCCGTTAGTCTTTCATGGCACAAAACTGCAAGTGGCGGTATGGCGTTATTTGATGACAATTCCATATGGTGAAACCCGAACTTACAAACAAGTTGCCGCAGCAGTTGATCGGCCACGTGCTTTTCAGGCAATCGGCAATGCTGTCGGGCGGAATCCATTAATGATGGCGATTCCCTGTCACCGCGTATTACGCACAGATGGCGGACTAGGCGGGTTTCGCGGTGGCTTAACGTTGAAACGCAAATTGTTAGCTTTGGAACAAGGGCAGCATCCAACCTTTTAATCAGTAGTAAGTTTTTCAAAAGGTAGCGGTTAAACGTTCTATTTTACGAGCATAATCTTGTATACTGATGAATGGACAAATCGAAATCAAGGAGATATTGAGAATATGAAGATTATTGCATATGGTGCACGCGTGGATGAGATCCAATATTTCAAGCAGTGGGCTAAGGAAACCGGCAACACGCTGGAATATCATACGGAATTTCTTGATGAGCATACTGTTGAATGGGCAAAAGGCTTTGACGGCATTAACTCACTACAAACGACGCCATACGCAGCTGGTGTGTTTGAAAAAATGCACGAATATGGCATCAAGTTTCTCACCATCCGCAATGTCGGAACCGACAATATCGATATGGCGGCGATGAATAAATATGGCATTCGCTTAAGTAATGTTCCCGCATATTCACCGGCTGCCATTGCTGAATTTGCGTTAACCGATACGTTATATCTACTTCGCAACATGGGAAAGGTTCAAGCACAGCTACAGGCAGGCGACTACGAAAAAGCCGGCACCTTCATCGGTAAAGAACTTGGTCAGCAAACAGTCGGCGTGATGGGTACCGGGCACATTGGTCGCGTTGCTATCAAGCTCTTCAAAGGTTTTGGTGCCAAAGTGATTGCTTACGATCCATATCCGATGAAAGGCGATCATCCGGACTTTGAATATGTCAGCCTGGAAGAACTATTCAAACAAAGTGACATCATTGATCTTCACGTTCCGGGCATTAAACAAAATACCCACATTATCAACGAGGCAGCGTTTGATCTTATGAAGCCAGGCGTGATTGTGGTTAACACCGCGCGGCCGAATCTGATTGATACCCAGGCGATGCTCAGCAATCTGAAGTCCGGTAAACTGGCTGGCGTCGGGATCGATACGTACGAATATGAAACCGAAGATCTGTTGAACCTCGCCAAACACGGTAGCTTCAAGGATCCGTTATGGGATGAACTGCTCGCTATGCCAAATGTTGTCCTCAGCCCGCATATTGCGTACTACACAGAAACCGCCGTGCACAACATGGTTTACTTCTCACTGCAGAATTTAGTCGACTTTTTGACAAAGGGAAAGACGAATACTGAAGTGACAGCACCGGCGAAATAATTTAAGCTGCAAAAATAAGCAGCAGGCGCTCTGTTTTTCGGGGCGCTTTTTTGTGTGCAAAAATTCATTCTATGACTAACTCGTCCTAAATTTACGTAGAATCTTAGCATGGTGCTACGAGGGGAAAATCAATTTATAAAGAAACCGTTTACAACATCTAGATAATCTGCTAATATAAAGTCGTTCGAATGAATAGTCGTTCGAATGAATATTTAATCTGACGCGCGTCTACAGTTGGAATGTAACCCTTTATTCGAAATGCAAAGTGAGGTAATTTTTTATGGCTAAGAAGACAATCATGCTTGTATGTGCTGCTGGTATGTCAACCAGTATGTTAGTTAAAAAGATGGAGGATGCGGCTGCCAAAGAAGGTGTTGATGCAAAAATTTTCGCAACATCAACTGCTGATGCCCACGACAAATTAGATTCCGAAAATCCGGATGTGTTAATGCTCGGTCCACAAGTGCGGTATTTAGAGAGCGACTTCAAGAAGGATCTGAGTATTCCGGTCGAAGTTATTAACATGCAGGATTACGGGTTGATGAAGGGTGATAAAGTCCTTAAAGCGGCGCTCGATTTAATCGACAAAAAGTAGGAGGCTCTCATGGACGAAAAACAACAGTTGATGGTGATGCAACTGATCATGGCTGGCGGTAATGCAAAGGGATCGGCATTTGAGGCAATTAAAGCCGCAAAAGTTGGTGACTTTAAGACAGCGGACACCAAACTAAAAGAAGCAGACAAATTCTTGGCCGATGCGCACAATGCACAAACCGGGATGTTGACAGATGAGGCACAAGGCCATCATCAACCCGTTTCGTTACTAATGGTACACGGGCAAGACCATGTGATGAATGCCATCACTTTTCGCGATTTGGCAGGCGAAGTCGTTGATCTTTACCGGAAGATTTCACAGGAGTCGAATTAATTAAGGGAGTGTGAAGGTCGTGCCAAAACCGAGCGAGTCGAAGTATGACAAAGGCCGCCAAGAGCTGAGTCTAACCAGTATGTTTTTTAATCGCTATCTATTGATTCGATATACGACCGCGGCTTTCTTTTTTGCTAATTTATACTGGTTCTTTTTGAGCTTTAGTGCTGTAGGACTTGCAAAGTGGTGGCCTTTCACTTTGATCCTCACGACCGCAGCGATTGCAGTTGAACAAGTTAGTAAATACTGGCGCCGGGATAATAAGCTACCGGTAACTAAAGTCGGATATGCAGGACAACTTCTGAGTAACTTTTTGGCACTGGTTGTCATTGTGACCGGTCATGGGGCAAGCATTTTCCCGTTTTTCGGGCAAAAAGGAATTTCGCTGATCACCACAGTTTTATTAATTGGTCTGGGTATTTGTTTTTATATTTTGGCTCGGGTTCATTTAATCGAAACAAATCGTGATCGCTATTTAAAGCGAATACGTCAATTTGCCCAAAGTCTTCAATAAGTTGAAACGAGGAGATTAAATTATGGATTCGAGTAATAACAAACTATTTAAGTTTATGAACGCTCACCTGATGGGGCCAATGGGGAAGCTGGCCTCGTTTAGAATTGTGCGTGGCGTGATGGCAGCAGGGATGGCATCCATTCCGTTTACGATTGTCGGTTCTATGTTCTTGATTATTAATGTGTTACCACAGAGTTTTCCAATATTGACAGGGCTGTGGAAGAACTCATTTGACAAGATTTCAAACCTCTACATGTTAGCAAACGGCGCAACGATGGGAATCTTGTCCCTTTATTTTTGTTTAGTATTTGGCTATGAGTATACGCGGATTCAAGCACAGGAAGAGAAGATTGATGTGAATCCGCTTAATGGCGCTCTGCTTTCGATGATGGCATTCTTCATGTGCGTTCCGGAATTGGTCTTCAAGGGTGGGACGGCAACTTTAATCACCGAGATAACTAAGGACAGCAAGATTATTGACGGATATGCGATTGCCGGTGGCGTCACACGTCTAGGAACTACTGGCATCTTTACGGCCATCATCATGTCCATTATTGCGGTAAAACTATACGCATGGTTTGTTAAGAAGAATATTGTTGTCAAGATGCCAGACACCGTACCAGCAGGAGTTTCTCGATCATTTACGGCATTGATTCCAACTGCAGCAATTGCACTAACTGTCATTGTAATCAACGGTATCTTGATGATCTTCAATACCGATATTTACAAAATTGTGGCGATCCCATTTGGCTTTGTGACTAATCTGACGAGCACGTGGCTAGGATTACTTGTTGTGTACTTTATCATGCATGCTTTATGGATTGTCGGCATTCACGGGGCAACGATTGTGACCTCTTTCTTAACGCCGATTGTACTTTCCAACATGCAACTGAATCAAAAGGGCGCCAATATTCCATTTGCTGGTGAATTCAATAACTGTTTTGTCACAATTGGTGGTTCCGGTGCCACATTAGGCATGGTTATCTTCATTGCATTCTTTGCAAAATCTGCTCAGCTTGGTGCTTTGGGTAAAGCTTCTATCGTACCTGCTTTCTTTAATATTAATGAACCGATTTTGTTCGGGATGCCGGTTGTTTACAACCCATACACCGCCATCCCATTCTTCTTAGCACCAATGGCTTCGATGACCATTGCATATTTTGCCATTGACTTACACATGGTAAAACCGATGATTGCACAGCCCGCATGGCCAACACCACTTGGTTTGTCTGGTTTTATTGGCACGGCGGGAGACTGGCGGGCAATCGTTCTAGCCTTTGTTTGCGCATTCGTTGCCTTCTTGATCTGGTTCCCATTTATTAAGTTTTACGATGGCAAGCTGTATCAAGATGAGCAAACCAAAGGCGCACAAGAAGCGGCTGCCTAAGGTTTTGTTAACGGTGATTTAGATGATTTAAAAGGAGGAAAAAAGTTGTCAGCATTTCCTAAAGATTTTTTATGGGGCGGCGCTGTTGCTGCTCATCAATTTGAAGGTGGATGGTCAGCTGATGGAAAAGGAATCAGCATTGCCGATGTTATGACCGCCGGAGATAATCAAACCAAACGTCGAATTACAGATGGCGTTCAACCGGGTGAAAACTATCCGAACCACGATGCCATTGATTTTTATCACCGCTATAAGGATGATGTCGAGCTTTTCTCGGAGCTGGGGCTTAAGTGTTTCCGGACGAGTATTGCCTGGAGTCGGATTTTTCCTAAAGGCGATGAGGAACAACCGAATGAGAAAGGCTTGCAATTTTACGATGATTTATTTGATGATTTGCTTGCCCATCATATTGAGCCTGTGATTACGTTGTCGCATTTTGAAATGCCTTATCATTTGGTTCAGGCTTATGGTGGCTGGCGTAATCGTAAACTTATCGGCTTTTTTGTTAAATTCGCTAAGGTTGTCTTTGACCGGTATAAAGATAAAGTTAAATATTGGATGACCTTTAATGAAATCAATAATCAAGTTGGGATGCTTAATGAATGGTCGTTATTTACAAATTCAGGATTGATCATTCATCCGGGCGAAAACAAAGAGCAAGCTATGTTTCAAGCGGCTCATTATGAGGCAGTAGCCAGCGCACTAGCTGTCCAAATCGGGCACACGATCAACTCCGACTTTAAGATTGGCTGCATGGTTGCAATGGGGCCGGTTTATCCCGCGACTCCTAATCCCAACGATGTTTTTAAAGCTGAACGAATGATGCAGACAAATTATTATCTTGCGGATGTTCAGGTGAAAGGACACTATCCGGCCTTTTTAGAACACTATTTTGCTCGACGCCAATTTAATTTGGACATCACATTAGAAGATCGCGATGTCCTACTGGCCGGAAAGGTTGATTACATTGGATTTTCATATTATGCGTCCCATGTTATTAAAGCCGCTGATGAAGAACCGACTGATTTCATAACATTGGGTTCCAATCAGGAGATTAAAAATACGACATTACACCGCTCAGATTGGGGCTGGGAAATTGATCCGGTTGGCCTTCGTTATGCACTTAACTGGTTCAGTGATCGCTATGATGTACCGTTATTCATCGTGGAAAATGGTCTGGGCGCGTTTGATAAAGTTGAAGAAAACGGCAGTATCCATGATGACTATCGCATTGACTATTTACGCCAGCATATTGAACAGATGAAGTTGGCTGTTGAAGTTGATGGGGTCAAGCTTATGGGATATACACCTTGGGGCATTATTGATCTTGTGTCTGCCGGAACCGGCCAGATGGAGAAACGATATGGCGTCATTTACGTTGATAAAGACGATCAGGGAAAAGGAACACTTGCCAGAAGTAAGAAGGATTCTTTTGACTGGTTCCATAAGGTCATCCAAAGCAATGGTGAGGATCTCACCTGAACTTGCCTAGATAAACAGTGATACTGATCCACGTTTAAGCTAAAAAAGAAGCCCAAGAGAATTTTTTTACTCTTGCGGCTTTTTTATTGCTACTTTGAGGTGATCGTCTTTTAATATGACATGCCACTAAATGGATTGACTAGTTCATCTATTGAAATGGGGTTATAATTCAGGCTAAGACTTTACGAACGAGTATGAGTGACGAATATAGAGGAGTGGAGAAGTTGTCACAACGGGAAAGCAGTTATAGCACAAAAGAACTTGTGAATCAGCTGCTGAAAGATATTCAACAAGGCGTGATCCAAGGCGCAGATGGGCAACTTCCAACTGAGCCGGAGTTGATGAAACAGTATCAGGTTACGCGATATACGTTACGGCAAGCATTGAAGAATCTTGCCAACCTAGGTTATATCTATCAAGCTCATGGCAGTGGTACTTTTGCACGCCCGCACCATGTAGAAGGCGCAATTTCGCTTCAAAATAATGTTGGACTGACGGCAGAAATGGCAAGGCAAGGCAAAATTGTTAAGACAACCGGCATTAGTCAGCGAATTGTGCCATTATCAAAGGCAGCTTTTGTACCTGAGAGCCAGAAGTTGGCGCAAGATACTGAACTCATTTCAGTTATTCGCCAACGAACATTGGACGACGAGCCTTTTTTAGTGGAACATTCTTATTACTTGAAATCAATGGTAGGCGAAATTCCGGATAGCGCACTAAAAGGTTCGTTATTTGCTTTTATCGATCAAAAGCCAGGACTAAAAGTAGGTTTCATTGATTCTGTCATTGAATGTGAAATGATAACCGGCACACCGGCGCGGTTTTTTAACCTAGCAGATGGCAGTCCGAGTTTAGTGGTTCGTGATGATTCGTATCTTAGCTCCGGAAAATTATTTGCGTTTTCAAAAATATTTTATGATTTCCGAAAAACTAAATTCTTTATGCTTAAGAAGATGCACTAGTTTTTATATAACATCGAAAGTTAAAAACGAGACGCGCTCAAATTGACGAGGCGTCTCGTTTTGATGTTTACTTTAAAAAATCGAGTTACCCAGCAGTGCCATAACATAAGTGAATAATGCCGCAGCGTTGACCAGCATAGATACTACAATGATCGTGAAGCGGACCGTGTACGGCCGCGTTCCGGTTGACGCATTAAAAAACCGGGAGTGTCGCTGACCGCGATAAGCAAAAGTAAAACCGATTAAAAGAACAACAATGACACTCTCCACAATCGCAAGCAGTAAGAAGATCGGTGGGTTTGGGTTGGCGGTCACGAGAAAATAACTACCAAATGCAATCAAATCAAGGAGCAAAGAAATCAGAACCATTAGCATACCTCCGTTGTCAATGGTGAGTGGCGTCGGTAAGTATCATTATTCGGGAAAGAAGAGCGTCAAGCAAGTAAAAGCGCCGGGAATAGCCTGAACAAAGTAAATTTTCTTACTCATCGTTGCACCGCCGTATAAACCGACAATGGCCACAAAGCCGGTTAGTAAACGAAGCGTGATCAGTTGATTCGGGCCATTTAACAGCAAAAGACTTAGTAGCATGACAACGGCCAGCGCACCATTGTAAATGCCCTGATTCTTCAACAGCATTTGTGCATGCGGTTGTTTAACAAAGTCAAGCGGTAATGCCAGATTTTGCGCCTGACTCGTTGGTTTGCCGAACATTTCTAAAGCCATGATGGTGAGATGCAGCAGACTGAGCAAGCCAACAAGCAGGAAACTGATACGTGACATCGGGAAAATCCTTTCTTGGGATCTATTAGCTCAGATCGACATTAAATAAACGGTCGAAATTGTGCTAGTGCAAAGCCGACAACCGTGACGAGCACGAACGCTGCAATGGCACTCCAGATGATGATTTTACTCAGATGCTGCTGCTTTTTGTCGGCAAACGCCATTTCGAGCAAACCGATCAAGCCAATGGCAATCAGAATCTTGATGACCGTTAACATGGGATTGCGGTTGAAAGCAAACCGCATTAAGACCACGCCGCTGATGATGGAGACGAGGTAACAAACCCGCGCAATCATCGTCCACATGACAAATTGACGAGTACGACTAAAAAGCGCAATGCCGGCAGCAACTGCCAAGACGGCCCATGAAATCAGATGTAACCACAGCCACATAAAAATACCCCCTTTTTCTGAAATCAAAAGTACTAGTCCCACTATACCGCTTTCCGAAAAGACGTGCGATAGCCAGTGAAAATTAGTAAAACACGAACATTAAACACAACTATTTGAAAAATAAACGTATTTTCTATTGCAAGTTGCGACATTCTTCGGTAAACTTTTCATATTCAAGTTAGGGGAGCGTGTCATGGAAAACTTTTTTCATTTAAAGCAGAATAAGACCACGCCGATGACAGAAGTCATGGCGGGGCTTACAACATTTTTTGCAATGTCATATATTTTATTCGTTAACCCGCAAGTTTTGTCACAAACCGGCATGCCGGCTCAGGCGGTGTTCTTGGCAACGATCATTGCCAGTGCGGTTGGTACTTTGGTTATGGGGTTGTTTGCTAACGTGCCGTACGCTTTGGCACCGGGCATGGGCCTCAATGCTTTCTTCACTTACACGGTTGTCTTCGCGCTTGGTTTTAGCTGGCAAGAGGCGTTGGCACTGGTGTTCATCTGTGGTGTCATTAACATTTTGATTACGGTCACCAAGATTCGAAAATTGATCATCGTTGCGATTCCGGAAGCCATTCAACACGCGATTGGCGGCGGGATCGGTGTTTTCGTTGCTTATATCGGGATCAAGAACGCTGGCTTTTTACAGTTTACGTCCGAAGCATCTAGCATTAATACCATCAACGGCCAGCCGCTTAAGGAAGGTGCATTGACCCTCAAGCACGGGATTGAATCCGTGGTTTCAAACGGCGGCATTGTTCCGGCGCTGGTTAACTTCACCCAAGCCGGTGCCGTGTTAGCCTTGATCGGTTTGGTCATCATGGTGATCTTGAACGTTAAAAAGGTGCCTGGTGCTATTTTGATCGGGATCTTATTAACCACGATTATCGGGATTCCGATGGGCGTGACAGATTTACATCTCAGTGCCGCCAACTCGTTTGGAAGCACATTTGCCTCACTACAGACAACTTTTGGCGCTGCTTTTTCTGCTAAAGGGATGGGGTCATTGTTCGCCAATCCAGATAAAATCGTCCTTTCAATCATGACGATTTTTGCCTTTAGTTTCTCGGATATTTTTGACACGTTGGGCACCTTTATCGGAACCGGCCGACGCACGGGTATTTTCTCGGACGCTGACGAACAGGCGTTGGAACAAGGATCAGGTTTCTCATCCAAAATGGATCGGGCGTTGTTTGCTGATTCCATCGCGACCGGGGTTGGTTCTATCTTTGGTACCAGTAACGTCACCACTTATGTTGAAAGTGCCGCTGGGATCGGTGCTGGTGGCCGAACCGGTTTGACTTCCGTTGTCGTTGCCGGTATGTTCCTGCTCAGTTCAGTCTTTGCGCCATTCATCGCCATTGTGCCGACCCAAGCACTGGCACCAGCTTTGATCTTAGTTGGTATCATGATGATGAGCACCTTTAAGGAAATTGAATGGGATGACTTGTCCCAAGCGATCCCGGCCTTCATGGCATCAATTGTGATGGGCTTTGTTTACAACATCTCATATGGGATCGCCGCGGGCTTCATCTTCTACTGCCTGATCAAGCTGATCACGGGCAAGGTGAAGGAAATCCATCCGGTCTTAGCCATTGTGACAATTGGCTTCATCTTGAACTTTGTCATCTTGGCATCACTTTAATCCAAAGCTTAAATAGACTTTTAAAAGAAGCCGAAACAGCCACCGTTACTTACTGAGTGAATAAGTAAGGCGAGCTGCTTCGGCTTCTTTTTTAGTTGGGTGACTTGTAGTATCCTCATGCTGAGGTGATAGACAATGGCTTTAAAAACAATTTTTCATTTGGACACAACCCAACGCTGGGCGCACTTGGCTTCAAATCTCAACAATTATCTAGGCGCTGAACCCGACACTGACATCGAAGTACTGGTGAATGGAGACGGCATCACCGTTTACTTTGACGCGCAAGTGACGGAGTTCATTGCGGCGCACCCACAGGTAAAATTCTTTGCTTGCCACAATTCACTTCAGCAGCGTCATTTAGACGAACGGCAATTACCGGCAACCGTTCAAGTCGTGCCAGTTGGTGTGGTTAAACTGGCACAAGCGGAAGCGGCTGGATATGGGTATATTAAGCCGTAATCAATAAAGGCTGATAGGGTCGTTAAAATCGTGAGGGGATTTTTGCAACCTTATAGGAACGCGGAGGAATTTCACGATGAAAAAGACTATTGTTCTATGTGCTTTTCAACCGGTGCTGGAACTGGACTTGTAAATAAACTAGAATCCTACTATAAAAGTCAACGTATTTACACACGCTTTGCTGATTTTGTAGGTACTCGTTTCAGAGGTTCCTTGGACACATTGCCTGGAACGACAGTCGAGTATTTGACAGGTGGTAATTCTGCAATGGCTGCTGCCAGAACACTCTTTGCTGTGAAATTTAGAATTCCTGATTTAACCTATGACTCAGCTGGTATCGCAAAGGCATTTAAGGAATTAATTGATGGACATATGGAGCGATCATAAAATTGGAATAGGTGCTTTGTTTTTGATTCTTGTACTTGCAAACCAAACTTTGTTGTGTACATGGCAGGGTATAGGATTACTTGTTCTAGGGATTATCCTGTTGTTTGTGGGGGCTTTTTCAGATGAGCACAGCTTTTGGCCCAAGGTAGCATTTACATTGGTTATGGCAGCTCTCTTCTTACAGACACATCAATATGCTGGTTACTCAACAATGCGTATTGTTAGTCATGGACAGACTCTCCAAGTCTTTGCCCAAAAGAGCACGTATGGAGAAACAACATACATGTTCGAGGTTTATGAGAAAGGGAGCTTTCTCTATCGCAAGGTGAATAAGAACACGATTCAATATGTCACCGCGTCTAATACAAGTTCAAGACAAGTCTTCAAAATCGTATGGCCAAAATTACGAAAAGAATAGCGTAATAATGATTTAGTTCGTTACTGAGTATCTAACGTAGATCTCAGATAGGATAGTTGCATGGTTTGCTGGTAGTCTTATTTTAAGATTCCGGACTTGGATAGGTTAAAGTTATTTGTCCCAAGTGTTTGGGGGGCATGATTGAATACCACATGAAATGATCAAGGAGAGTGGTTTAGAAGAGACTTTTTGATGAGACTGCATAGGTCCTAAACAAAAAATCTACCTCATTTTTAGAAAATTGAGATTGCGCTATAAGTAGTTTCAAATAACAAGCGCCGCCGCTGAGAACTGAAAAAGTTCATGGTGACGATGCTTGTTTTCTTGTTAATAAAAAATGACCCGCCATTAGGCCGCAAACGTTCAATTGCAAGGTACACTTAAAACGGCTTCGATAACCCTTATGCTTTAAGGAATACTGAAGCCGTTGGTTTTTTAGCCTTTTCTTATCGTAAACAGTTGGCTTGAACTTTTGTGAATACAAGACTAGTTTGCTAACGATCCCAGTTAGCTAATCCCATTCAACAATTCCTGACGCAGATTTGCGTAAGCAGGGTCGGCATAGGCAACATCTGGTGCTAGTTGGAAGAAAGGATTTTTGTAGGTGGCTTTGATGATGCCGGGGTGCCCGTTCATCACAACGATCCGCTGGCCGAGAAACAACGCTTCGTCAAGATCATGCGTAATGATTATCACAGCATTTTGAGTTGCCTGCCATAAGTCAAACAACAGGGCGTGCATATCGGCACGAGTGTGATTGTCCAGTGCACTAAATGATTCATCTAGCATGAGTAAGGGTGGCTGGTTAATAAAGGCGCGGGCGAGAGCAACTCGTTGTTTTAGGCCGCCGGAAAGGTCATAGATAGGCTGATTGGCGAAATGGCGCAGTCCGGCGCGGTCAAGGAGAGCTGGTAGATTGTCAGCTGATTGGTAACGCATTTTAGGACCGAATAGAATATTGTCGCGGACATTTAACCACGGATAAAGTGCCATTGATTGAAAGACGACACCGCGTTCCCATGACGGGCCTGCGATAGGGATGCCGTTCATGGTTAAGGTTCCTTGACTAGGTGGCAGGTAGCCGGCAATCAGATTTAGCAAGGTCGTTTTACCAATGCCGGAAGGACCGACAATGACGGTGGTCGAATTTGATGCAATGTTTAAGTTAATATTGTGGACAGTTGGTAAGCGCTCATTTTGGTAACAATAAGCTACATGATCAAGTGTCAGTAATGACATGATTGCCCCCTAGTTGAGATATCGCGGTGTAATGAAACGATCGCAGTCTTTTTGACTCACTGGTTTGGTTAATGTTTGTTGGCGCCACATAAATTGTGCCGTTTCGAAAAATTGCGCGCGAAATTGTCGCGTCATAAATGTTCGTTGGGATTGATCGGATAGCCATTGAGAGGTGCCAATCTGTTTCTTAACGGTGGCAACCGGTAGCGAAAGGCTCTTGGCGGCCGTTCGATAGATGCTTTGAGGAAGATCTTGATACTGGCTGTGGATCTTGTTTAAAGTTGCCAATAACGTTCGAAGCACATCTGGCTGTGTTCTTATGAAAGCATCTGTTGCTAGGGTCACATTGGCGGTTAGGTGACCGGTTTGCGCCATTTGACGACTATCAATCAGCTGTTTGTTGCCCAATAATGCCGAGAGGCTGGGTTCCCAAGTATAAGCACCATCAATATCACCACGCTGCCAAGCCGCCACGATTTCTGGTGTTTGCATGTCAAGCACCTCAACCTGATTGGTTAAGTGGTGCTGCTGGAGTAGCATCATCAAGCTATAATGCGATGTTGAGGCAAACGGGGTCGCGATTTTCTTATGCTTGAGTTGTCCCCATGTGTCGATTCCGGCTTTTTGGCGAATTACCAAGGCCTCGTTACTGCCGATGATGTCGTTAATCCACACTAGTTTAGCGGAAATACCGGCAGCCAGTGCAACCACGGCATTGGTGTGCCCCATGGTTGCCAACTGAACATCATTGGCGATCAAGGCTTTGTTGGCATCTACCCCAGAGTCGAAGGCAATGAACTGAACGGTTAGCCCTTTTGCTTGACAGGCTTTCTGCAGTAGGTGACGCTGACGGGCCACGGCCACATCGTTAGGAACCCGAAGGACGCCGATTTTAATGGTCCCCGCTGATGTAGGTGTGGCGTGACAACTGCTGAGCCCAAGCAAGGAGCAGATGAGAAGCAACACCCACAGCCATAGGCGATGATGGTTTGTCATGATGCCCAGTCAACTCCTTCCTTGCCATTTGATGAAATGCTGACCGAATCGCTTGAGTAACCAGTCTAGTAACACGCCGGTAAGGCCCATGACAATGATATCGACTATCATGACATCACTTTTAAGATAATGCGAAGCGTCGATGACCATCCACCCAATGCCACTGGTTGAGGCGATCATTTCAGCTGATACAATCGTTGTATAAGCCATCCCGACAGCAGAACGGATACCGGTCATAATACCGGGCAGTGCGGCTGGAAATACGATACGGGTAAAGATTTGCCGAGAATTAGCGCCTAGCGAGGCGGCATTATGCCGATAGTCAAGATTAATACTTGACACTGCATCGTATGCGGCTAAGTAAATAGGTGGTAGTGCAGCGAGAAACAAGAGTAAGATTTTTGAAGATTCACCAATGCCAAGCCATAAAATAAGTAAGGTATAGTATGCCAATGGCGGAATCGGGCGAAGAAACTGAATGATCGGGTCGATAAACTGCCCGGTTTTCACATGATAAGCGCTTAGTAAGCCAAGTGGTGTGCCGCTCATGACGGCTAGGACAACTGCAACTGTTACCCGTCTCAATGTTAGTAAATAATGTTCCCAAAAAGGCGTCCCATTGTATCCGAACTGCAAGAGATTCACCGCTGCTAGCCAAACTCGTCCCGGCGAAGGCAAAAGAACTGGGGACACTAAATGAAGCCGCGTGGCAAGCCACCATAGGCTCAAGATAACTGCTGGTATCAATAGCCACCCAAAATGGCGGGATAGTCGATGTTTGATGGTCATGATGGGATCCTCCGTTGGCAAAAGGCTGAAAACCACAAATGTCTAGACCACCCAGGCCTAGACATTTGTGGTTGATCTAAAAACCTAGAGCAGGTCGAAGCGATAGTTCGTCACAATTGGTTTCCGATTCTGAGTCGTGTCTTCGAAATATTCGAATTCACAGAGATCCAAGAAGGAACCCGCAATGTTGTAAATATTATGGTAACCTTTATTGCCAAGCGCTCGGGCAACGTTGTAACTTCTTTGACCACTCAAGCAATGGATATAAACCGGTTGGTCTCTGGGAATCTCATCAAGATGTTCGCGAAAACGACTCATCGGAATGTTTTTGGCAGAGATGATGTGACCTTCTGCAAATTCATCAGGCTCCCGCACGTCAATCAGCATCGCGCCAGCTTCGACTAACGGACGAACTTGTGAAACCATGATTTGTTTAAATTCGCCGTTTAAGATATTCGTGGCCACCAGTCCAGCCATATTCACTGCATTCTTTGCGGTGCTAAAAGTTGGTTGATAGCATAGTTCCAAGGTCTCAAGATCCTCAACATAATTGTGATTGGTGATGGCGGTAGCAATAATATCAATCTGCTTATCAACACCGCTTTCACCGATAGCTTGTGCGCCGAGAATTTCACCTGATGGATACGCGAAGATCAATTTCAGATAGAGCGGTTTAGCGCCCGGTATAAGTGCCACTTTATCTTTAGGGATCACAAGGGCTTCCCGATAGTCAATTTTGGCATCTTGGCATTGGCGGGCAGTTAAACCGGTGGAAGCCACATTCATGTTGAAGACTGGCAAACACTGGGATCCAATCACGCCACGATTGCGGATTTGACGACCGAAGGCATGATCGACGGCTTGCCGCGCCTGTAGTTGTGCTGGGAAGGCTAGATTGAGGCGTGTTGGTTGCCGTAAGAGACGTTGATAAACTTCAATGGCATCACCCACAGCATAAACATGCGGCAAATTTGTTTGAAAGGCTTGATTAACTTGAATATTGCCGGTTTTGCCCAACTTGATCCCGCTTTGTTGAGCCAACTCCGTATCCGCTTTAACGCCAATCGCCATGATGACGATATCTGTCGGTAATTCCTTACCAGAAGCTAAAGTAATGTGGTCATTCTCAATTGCTGTTAATGTGTCGTGAACGATTAACCGAACATCGTTATCGAGCATTGTTTTTTGGACAAGTTGTGCCATATCTTGATCAATGGTGGCCAGAATGTGGTCCGCGCCTTCGATTAAATTGACATGGTAACCACCTTTAACCAGATTTTCTGCCGCTTCAATGCCGATAAAACCGCCGCCGATGACGGAAACATTAGTTGCTTTGCGATCTTTAAGCGCAGTAGCCAAGGCTTTAATGTCGTCAACATTGCGAATTGTGAAGACATTGGTGTTCTGAATGCCGTGAATGGATCGCGGCAGAATCGGTACGGCGCCTGGGGACAGGAAAAGATCATCATATGAATCGGTTGTCACTTCCCCAGTACGAACATCCTTGACGGTCACCGTTTGTGTCTCAGCGTGAATGGCTGTTACCTCATGATTGACGATCGCATCAATATTATATTGTTGCTTAAATTGTTCAGAATCCATCAAAACGATACTTTCCGCGTCCGGAATCATGCCAGATAGGTGATAGGGCAGCGCACAATTTGAAAATGAGACATTCGGGCCCTTTTCATACATCGTAATTTGTGCAGATTCATCCAATCTACGTGCGCGTGCCGCGACAGATGCACCACCGGCGACGCCACCGATAACAATAATCTTTTTACTCATGTTGCATATCCTCCTTGAGAAGTTTATTTGGTAGATAGGTTGGGCAAAGCGCTAATTTACCTTGGAATAGTTTGATAGCAAAAGCAGCCCCTAAGATCAAGAAAAGCATAAAGATATAACCGTGTAACGAAAAGTTGGTGATAGATGAGTAAAGCGCGCCAATGTTGCAGCCGCGTGCCATTCGAGAGCCTAGACCCATGAGTGCACCACCAAGAGCATAGCCGCTAAAATCTGCCAACGACATTTTGAGATTGGCTTTGAACCGACCTGCCAGCAAGAAAGCGATGAGTGCCCCAGCAACAATACCAATGTTGCGAACAGTTCCGCCGTCTGCCCACAGGGGACCGCTCATGGCCTTTGCGGTTTCGTCAAAAGCCGGTGAAGTGAAATGCATCCCGAACAACTGCAGGAATTTTTGATCCAGTGTGACAAATGGGGTGGTGACGCCCCATGCTTTATTAGTGGTAATCATAATGAAGCTGGCAGCAAGTGTGAGTCCAATTCCTCCAGCCAAAAATGACCAGCGCTCAATGAATAATTTGTGATACGTTTCCCATGAAAGCCATTTGAGAGGCGCGGTGTCGTTGACAGGCAGCGGCTTTTCGTAGTCAGCCCAATCCGATTGGGGATGTAACCAGGCACCGGACGCTTTTTTCTTGTTCTCATAGGACTTCGTTAGCATATAAAGCCCAAATAGTAGCGCAATCGTGAGAAGGATGGCGCCCCAATAACCAATATATTGGGGTAGCCACACGTTAATTCCAATTTTGCCAATGGCAGTATTGTCAAGCACGTAACCGAAGTATTGCCCTGGTGCGGCAAAAAGAATGAAGAATGGGAAGGCAATCCAGGCATGACCCTCACCTTCACCAAAATCGGATAAGGTTCCGGAAGCGCAACCGCCAGCCATGATCATGCCCATTCCGAAGAGAAAAGCTCCCAGCATGACGGAAATATTTCCGATTCGAACGTTTTGGGTGCCAGGGATCAGCGCTTGATTGGCATTGGTAATCTCCCAAGCGGGTACTGCACCTTTACTAGCAGCAAACCACTGAATGCCAAAGTTGATGAGTGCTGTGGTCAAAAGCATCACTAGTAGCGCCACCGTTAAACTGCTTTCGCCACGATAAAAGATACGCTTGACGCCGCCGGCAAAACCGAATCTGGAACGTGTCAGTATATAACCGATCATTAGGCCGGCAAATAAGGCTATTGGCAGTGAAGCTGATGATCGTTGTAGAAAAATAGCCCACACACCTGTTAATATCAGCACAATCAGGCCGATAAATGGTTGATGTTTATTCAGCCCATAGCGATCGAACCCTTTTGATATCATGGAAACCCCCCGATCTTTTTACAATTAAAATGTATATTATTTCACAATTTAATTGAAATACTTATTCAGGTCCTTTAATATAACCTGTAGGGTATGGCGTTATTTTGGGGGATGATTTAGTGAAGGACACAACACAGTTTCTTACCTACTTGCGAACGATTATTTCAACTGGCAGCGTGACGGCGGCAGCGAAGCGCTTGTATATTTCGCAGCCATACTTGAGCAGGACCATTAGTGAACATGAACGTCGCTTGGGTTATCGCTTGCTGGATCGCGATAAACGACCAATCGCCTTAACTGCGATTGGCGTGCAATATGTTCGCACCTTGGAACAATTAAATAATCAATATAATAAGCTGATGCATGATTTAGAAAAAATGGCAGATGTCAGCCACTTACGGTTAGGCATTAATCAGTCAATGTCGACAATTGTGGCACCCCCGCTACTGTATCGATATCATCAGGTTCATCCAGAAAGTCAGATTGCGTTTACTGAAGGTATTTCCAGCGAATTGGGCGATTTACTGTTATCGGGGCGAATTGACGCGCAATTGCGATTAATGCCGATTTTTTCGAATGAAATTACTTATTATCCGGTTTGTGAACTGCCAGTTTATTTATTAGTCAATGACAGTTCATCGCTTTTCACACCCGGCCGACGGGAAATTTTGACGCTGCCGGTCAAAGCTGCTCAATTCGATCAACTAGCATATATCACGTTGGATTCAGGTTCGGGATTCATGAGACAGCTAAGTGTCTTTTTGACGAACAAAAGATTCATCCAAGGACGGCTTTTAACGTGCGGTTCATTCAAACTGCCGCTAATCTTGCGTATCAGGGCTTGGGATGCACATTTGTGCCGCAATACTGTCTTCGCCGCCAGTTTGATGCGTCTCAATGTAATATTATCAAGGTACCCATGGAGCAATTGTCCGTTAAGATTGTTCTTGCATATCGCAGGGATTCCGGACTGGCGAGCAAAGTACAACAGTTAATTGATGAAACAGAGTTACCGACGTTGCTTCAGGAACTTTGTCAGGATTAAAGTGTGATCGCTACCGTCTGAGAAGCGCTGGAAAAGCAGATTTCAAGCGCTGCTGTTAGATTAGTTCAATGAAAACCACGCAAAAAGCACCCACGATCAAAATATTCGCGAGTGCTTCTTTCGAGTTCTGACATAATTGGAGGAGCGGGAATGCGCGTGGTGATCTAAGATTTCTCCACGGCCTGCAGCGGTTCTGTATTAAACGGAACCAACTGCCGCTCGATTGCTTCACGCTGGTCTTCCAAGAACGGTGGCAGTTCCAAATGCACGCCGGCTTCTTCGTAAGTCTCGTCAAGTAGGAAGCCAGGGCCATCCGTGGCGATTTCAAAAAGGATGTCGGAAATTGGTCGGAAGTACTCTGAAGCAAAGTAGAAGCGATCCACAAAGCCAGAAGAATTCAAACCAGCATTCCCGATTTTCTCAATCCAGTATTGCAGGCTATCACGGTCGTCAGTGCGGAAGGCAAGGTGGTGGACGCCACCAAAGCCTTGATAAGCTGCGGGTATCAACCGCTGATAATCGATGATGACTTGCGCACCGTGGCCGCCGTTGTTCAGTTCAAGCAAGGTGTGTTGACCGTCCTTGGCGATTTGTTTAAAGCCGAGCAGATCGGTCATGACACTGATTAACTCATCATAGTGATCAGTCGTGATGTACTCAGGACCAAGACCGCCGATTGCAAATTGTGGGTCAACCGTCGAATGTCGCCAAGGGGTTCCCGCTGGCACGCCTTCATTGTGTTCGTCACTGATCAGCTGATATTGCTGGCCATCAAAATCATGAAAACGGAGAATCTTGGCGCCAAATAGTTCGTCAATCGCATCATGGCGCACGCGGTGATCATCAAATCGTTTGATCCAATACGTTAATGCAGCATCAGAAGGGACCCGAAAACTAGTGCGGGCGATTTCGTTGTTGCCGTGTTGTGCTTTTTGAATGCCGGGAAAATCAAAGAAAGTAATATCCGTTCCCGCAGTTCCCATGTCATCGGTGAAATAAAGGTGATAGGTACGAACATCGTCTTGATTGACGGTTTTTTTAATCAGGTGCAAGCCTAAAATACCACTCATGAACCGAAAAATTCGTGGTGAGCTCGATGTAATTGCGGTTAGATGATGAAGACCGGTGAGTTGATTAGCCATTTCGTATCCCTCTCTTGCTTACATTTAGTAAGTAAAAGATAACATGGCTCACCTTGAAAAACAAGCTTTGCGTTTTGGTTAAAATCATTAAGGTCTTATCAAAATGCCCGTTTTCGGCCAAGTTGCTGGGCGATCGCGTGATATGCTCATTTCAATCATATAAGTGGATGGCAAAAAGGAGCGCATGGCGATGTTCAATTTTCAGGATAATCCGGATGAGTATAAACGGTTAATGCAGCTTGAAGTTTTGATTGCGATTGTGGCCATCGCGGCGAGCATCGTGATGTTCAGTTTTGGGGTCATGACCGGCGCTTTGTTTGCGGCAATTGCTGGGGCCTTTTTCCTTATGGATGCCATTGTTGAGGGCCTTCGTTTGCTAGGAGCATCGCGCGGTTTTAGCCGGTTCATTGGTACGGCAATTGCGATTCCTGCTTTGGCTGGTTATTTGATCATGATGTTCAATCGATTCCCGTTGCAAGTGGCTTAATCAAAGTTATTTGGCTACCACGCTGTCAGTTAGCGGATCCGGTAACACCGAAACCATGACGTATTTTAATCGCATTTGAAAATAGGCCCCTGAGATAACACGGTTAAGCTGTGTTTTCTCAGGGGCCTATTTTGTTTGGGTATGAGTAGGGGTCACCTATAAGTCGGCCGGTCTAAAAATGGAAGTCTTCCTTATCCGCAACATCTTCGGCGGTCAATTCATAGCGAACCAGTGGAACTTTGCTGCCGTCTGGTAAGGTCCGGTCATGATGATAATCGCCGACTTTGGTAAAGAAGTTGGTGGTCAATAACTTGGCGCCGCGTTCATTGGTCGCAGGCAAGATGACATAAACCCGCTTCAACCCAAGCTCAAAAAAGGCAAAGCCCAGCATCCGTTTGATCACTTCACTCATAATGCCTTCGCCTTGATGGCTGGCAAGCGTTTCAAAGCGTACTTGCGCCACGGTTTTCTTTTGGCTGAAATTCCAGATACAGAAACTGCCAAGGAATTCGTGGCTGGCGCGATCCATGATGCCATAAAGTAAGGCGTTGTTGCTCATTACCAGCCGCATCGAACGGTTAATGTAGCGGGCAGTGTCTGTAATTTTTTGATCAAATTCGCGTCCGGATTCGGCAGCAACTTGGCGGTCGGCGCGCAACTGGAAAATGTCTTTGATCTTAAAGGTTGTCAGCCAATCCATGGTGTAATGGACGGACATAATCGGATGGTATTTTTCAAAGCTTTGCATGATAGGAGCCTCCGTAAACATGATGTTAAGTATGCGTCAGCCCAATTTAAAGCAGGCGTGTGAGTTGCAACTTCCAGTATCGTGACGCATCTAGGTCATGGTACTCATCGTTTCCTGCTTAGGCGTTTGGGACTGAGAACACTTGCTGGAGTTAGCTTAACATAAAAACCGCCAATACACTGATTTGAAAACCATTCGCAATTTGGTACGGACCAAAAGGCTAAAGTCAAGTCCCGATCTTAATTAAAAAACACTTGAGCAGACGTATGTTATCAAGATGTGGTAGCGAAAACTTGGAGATTTTCAACTAATAGCGGGCTTTCTTGGCCTGTATGGACGCGGTTTGTTTACCGTCTTAAAAAGGATTTTTTTATTTTTTTAGCAGGCAAATAAAAACTGAAAATGACAACATATAGTTTTAGCTTATATAATCATAAACATCGCAAAGGGGGTGAGTAATTTGAAACAGCTTTTTTTTGGCTCATGTCGGGGTTAATGCTGCTACAACCGGTTGGGTTAAACGTGGGGCAACAAGTTGAATCGGCGCTGGCGAGTCAACCGACAACATCTGGTCAGCCATCAGTAGCAACCAGCTCGTCATCGGTAGCTAGTCGCGAAAGTTTACAAACACCGAGCGCGGCATCGGCTGCAAGTGAATCAGCGGCAACGCAGGCATCGGTGCCAGCAGTGGTCGGCAAGAAACAGCAACCAACCAGCACCACAACGCCAGCCGAATCAACCACGCTGAAACGATCCAAGCGGGCCACTTCGCCAGAGTCAAGTAATCAACCGCAACCGTGCTTGGTTCAAACCGCCAAAGCATTAGCCGAAGCGGTACGGCGAGGCGAAACGTATATCCGCTTGACTGCTGACATTAACATCGGTCGCGCGGCGATTCCGGTCAAGCATTCACTCGTGATTGATGGTGATCACAAATACACTTATATGTACAACGGTGGCGAAAACTGGCATGTCGGTTTGTACTTTGCCGCCAGTAATATCAGTATCACGTTCAAGAATCTGAAAATCGGTGATCCGCGCGTCAAGAACTCTGCCAACAATTATTACGGCATTGCACCAGCGGAGAACCTCATTAAGAACAGTAAGATTATTGTCGAAAATGTTGATTACTATTCTGATCGCGGGGCCCAGCCGTTCCACATTCGCAACGCAAGCAACCAAATCGTCTTCAGAGGGAAAAATTCATTTCATACCACTAAAATTGCTGGATCGGTTTTAGTTCAGGAATTTGCTGAAGCGACTAACTTTCTTTTTGAAGAAGATTCGGATACCACGATTAATATGGAAAATACAGAGCTAATCGGTACTTTCTGGCCATCAACCGGCCCGCTGAACCTAACCCTGAAAAATCGGGCGCGACTCAAAGTGGTTAGCGCCAATGCACTGGTTTATTCAGATGGCGGGGCGTTGCACAAGAATCGCATAACAGTTGGGGAAGGCGCGGTCTTAGACGTTAAGCTCACAGACAAAAAAGATGGCGTGCTAATGTACCATGACCACGATTTAACCATTGATGTCCAAAAAAATGGCCGTTTTCTAGCCGAAACAGTTGGAGCAAACAACTTTAACAAGAATTCCAGCCTGAATTTAGGGCCGGGTGCCAAAGCCGAATTGAAAAACACTCACGGCGATTTCTATAAAAATGGCAGTGGGACGATTCGACTCGACAACGCTGACGAATTGCTGATGACCTCGGGAAGCCATGGTAAAACCAGTCCAACCGGGTTGTCAGCATCGAAACCAACGTTAACATTTGCCCCTTTTTCCACTGATACAAAAGGATATGGCATTTATGCCGATGATCAATGGGTCACTGATCAAGCTGATACATCATCGTGGGCATTTACGCCATCCCGGATCAAACGCAGCCCAACTGCTTTGACGAGAGGGCAGGAACACCAGATTCAGGCGGCATCACGCTTTAAGGTGGTTCGTAATGCAACTAAAGGCACCACCGAAAGCCCTAAGAATCCGCCAGTCGTCACACCAGCTAAAAAACCCGGTCAGCTGCTTTTGAAACAAGTACCGGATTTTGATTTTGGACCCCGTCTGATCAAGCCGGAGACCCAGATCCTAAGGCCCAAAGTTGATGGTGAATTCATTATTGAAGACACTCGAACGGCGGCAGCTAAGTCAGTCAAAGTCTATGTCAAAGTTATAAAGCCGTTTAAAAATGGCAATCTCGATGTGACCAGTTGTCTAAGCTACATCAACCGCTCAGGCACGGAACAACAGCTTTCTGATCAAGCTGTTTTGGCAGAAGAGATAGACATGACGTCACCGCAGTCGTTAAGCAGTCAGTGGAATCAGGCCACTGACGAGCAGGCTCGTGGGCTCAAGTTAGTGTTGCCAGTCGAGAAGCAAAAGTTGGGAACTTTTACAGGTGAGTTTGAATGGTCAGTTCAAGATGTGCCGACCAATTAAGAGGGTGGTTCCAAGTGATGAAAAAGTGGCTACTGCTGGTAGTTTTGCTAATCGGTTTTACTTGTCCACCATCGCAAGCGCTAGCAGTCGAGACACAAACATCCGGTGAAATTAGCTTTTTTGAAGTTGAGCAGCCGGTTAATCAACCGTCACCAGAACAGATCAAGCCAAAGCAACAGGTGAACGTACCACCACCAACCAAAGAAGACCAGCTACCAGCCTTGGGAATGATGACCCCACTGCTTGTGAGTTTAATCGGGCTACTACTGGTGTTGCTGATGCTACTGATTTTGCTGACAAAACAATCTAACACAAACAAGAAAGAGGAAGAATAAACATGAAAAAGTTTTACGTGATGGCATCAATGCTTGGATTAGGTATGTTGGGTTTGGCTGGAGTAACACCGACACTGGTTTCTGCTAGTGATGTGACTTCAAATGGCCAGGTTAAGTTTAAGTTGGATCAAAGCCAAACTGACCCGAAAAACCCATTAGATCCCGCTGATAAGAACCCAGGCAAGCCGACCGATCCTACTCATCCTGGTGGCAAAGTTCCGGGTGGCACCGGGGGCCCGTTGTCGATCGACTTTGCTTCAAGTCTCATTTTTGGAGAAGCTGAAATTAGTCATGAAGATGCAACGTATTACGCAAAACCGCAAACTTTCACACAAGACGATGGCACAACCGTTGACCGCCCGAACTTTATCCAGGTGACCGACAAGCGCGGCACATTTGAAGGTTGGACGTTAAAAGTGAAGCAGGAAAACCAATTTGCGGTTAAAGACGATCCGACCAAGGAATTGACCGGCGCCCAACTGAGCTTTACAAATGGTAACTTGGTTTCAAGCACCGACGCACAATATGCACCGAAGTTCCAGAAGTCATTTGATCTCATTCCGGGCCAGGCACAAATTGCGCCAGTTGAAGCGGCTGCTGATCAAGGGATGGGCACCTGGATCTACCGGTTCGGCGATGATAAGGAGATGGCCAAGTCAATTGCGTTGTCAGTGCCAGGCAAGACCCCGAAAATGGCTAAAGCCTACACGACTGCTTTAACCTGGTCATTGGAATCAACACCAGCGAATACCACAAGTACCCCAAGCACTACAAGCACGCCAAGTACAACGGGTACCACCAAACCTTAAAAAGCTGGAACGACACTGATGATTTTTGGCTAGCATCAACGGTTTGCTAACGGACTTGAAACATTCAAACTCATTGGAGAAGGATACGATGACGGCACTAGGCCGCATCGTTGGGGGAACTTAATCAAAAGGAGATACTTTGTGAAGAAAAAACTTTTCTGCTTCATAACGCTTATTGTGATGTTGATCATGCCTGCCACTCAAGTTTTTGCTTCGGAATTAAACTTTGCTGCTAAAGCCGAGTTACCGGACAATCAAGTGAATCCTGATGTTAGCTATTTTGACATCAAAATGAATCCTGGCGCGCAGCAAACGTTACATGTTCAGTTGCGTAATGAAACCGAAAAGCCAGTGACACTCGATGTCGAGCTTGCCAGTGCCACCACGAATCTCAATGGCGTGGTGGAATATACACCCAACACGATTAAGCCGGCAAAGAGTTTGCAATTCAACATGAAGGATTATGTTAAAGCGCCCAAGCAAACCGTTATTCCAGCTAAGGGCAGTACCGTTTTGGATTTAGCTGTTAAGATGCCGGATAAAAGTTTTAATGGCGTCATGGCTGGGGGAATTACCCTTAAAGAACATGGCTTGAGTGATCAAGGTGGCCAAGCATCAGGCAAAAAGGTTGCGATCAAAAATCGCTTTTCCTATGTCATCGGGCTCCTGATGCGCCAAAACTTAGCCGCTGTTCCAGCTCACGTTAAATTGAATGCGGTTAAGCCAAGTCAGGTTAATGCACGCAATGTCATTTTAACTTCGATGGAAAATGATACGGCAACCTTCATTCAGCAAGTAGCCGTGGATGCAAAGATCTTTGCTAAAGGTTCTAACCAGGCACTTTACCAAGTTGCCAAAGAAGGGCTGCAGATTGCGCCAGATACGAACTTTGATTTTCCAATTGCGTTGGCGGGGAAAGCATTAAAGCCGGGAACGTATGTGGCTAAACTCGAAGTCTATGGTAATCGGCAGCCAAACGGAAAGATCTTACGCACAACGGCAGAAGGTAAGCAGCATTACCGGGATCACTGGACCATGACCAAACAATTTACCATTACCGAAAAAGCGGCTTCAACGTTAAATCAGCGGGATGTGACGATCAAGCCAAGCCATCCGCAGTGGACGTACATTCTGATTGGTGCTGTGATCGTCCTCATGGCACTGATCATCCTGCTACTGATTTTGCTACTGCGGCGTCAGGCTAAGAAACAAGCTTCTTAATCAAAATTGTCTGAGCAAGGTGTTTGCAAGTTTTGAAAACTGGCGGCATCATGGACACAAATAAAGGACTCTGAGAATTCGTGAACGATACCGATCCAGAAGAAATGATGATATCTGAAAATTCGCGCCTTTGGTTATCAGCAATGTTTGCTGCTGATGGCAAAAGTGGGCGGATTTTTGCCGTGAGTTCCCAAAGCCGGGTGAGTTATCGTTGGCGGCGTTTGAACTTAGCCAATTTAGCGTATCGGCTTGCCGGAAAAACATTGTTGGCTCAATCGAGGATAGAACGTGCTAAAAAGTAAGGTGGATCTTGTGAAATTAGTTGAACTGATGGAAAAAAACGACCAAAAGAAGCTTCAGTTACTCAATTATCTTGATCAATATCCGAATCGTCAGGTAAGAAACAGCGAGTTACAGGATAAACTACAAATTTCCTACTATATGTTTAAGCGATGGACAAAAGAAATTGTGGACGATATTGCTACTTTTCAACTGGATGATCGTTTTAGTCTTGAAGTGACGGATGCATCAACGATCTTGCATGAGCACCATAATACCAATACTTCGGTCTTTTTGGCGCACTATCTGAAACTGTCACCAAAAGTCAATATCCTGCTGACGCTGATGACCCAACAAGCCACGTTTAACTTAGCGGACTTTGCCGAGGCGAACTATGTGAGTTACACGTTTATGTATAAACGCTATATTGCGCTGCGGGAGACATTGAAAAAGTGGCAGATTACTTTGACGAGCCAAGGCGAGCTGACGGGCAATGAACTCGCGATCCGGCTGCTATTGGCCAAAATCATGGTGGTCACACATGTCACTGAAGATAAGTTTAATCATGAGGTTCGGCTGGCCTTAGCCGAATTGCTGGGCCTCATGAAAACAACCGATGCCAAGCCGTCAATGAGCCAACTGATTGAAACCAAGGCTTATGTGCTAATTAGTTTGCTCCGCTGTCAACAGGGCTATACAATTGCGAGTTCCCAAGAAGTGGCTGATTTGGTGGCCAATATTCGTCAAGGTACCTTGGCAACCAGAAACAAAGCGATTGCGATCTATCAGGCTCATTTTGACGCCAGCGATCAGGCAATTAACAGCGAATGTGACTATTTAGGGACATTTTTGGCGATTCTTGGCATTATTAATTCCGAGGAAATCGTTTTTCCGGAGACAATTAAGCAGCGCGGGCAAGCTTTTATCCACGGATTTGAAGTCAAGTTTAAAGTGACATTATCCGCCGTTGCTAAGCTGAAGATTGCGTATGCAGTCAATAAATGTTTTGTAGATGTTTTGGTATTACCGTTTCGCAGCGAGTTTTTCGATGATCATATCGACATTAGCTACTTCTTTAAAACTTACCCGGGATTTTTTGAGTATTGTCAGCATTTTGTTTTAAACCAGGCCTTGCACTTGGAAAGCTCACAGGCACAGTTTTTGTTTTACCATTGTTTGTTGGCACTCGCCGCCAATGTTCCGTTGAGCAAGGTATTAGCACCATTATCGATTTGCGTTGACTTTACATCCGGTCACGACTACAACGCTATTATTACGCGGGATATTCAGTCATTTTCAACTTTGAACATTCAGATGACCCAGCAAGTTGAACCGGAAACACAACTGATTATTACCGACTTGGTGAATGCTTATCATGATTACGATATTCCAAAAGTGATATGGCTTTCTCCGCCGCGGCCTGAGGATTGGGAAAATTTAATTAATGAATTACTGCGATTACGCGAGCAGGCACAAGAAGAATTCCAAAAACGCTAGAAATTTTTCGTTGCTTTTTTGCAACGAAGAATTAGTTGTGAAAATAGTGTAAATGGACTAGCCACACTGGATTAAGCGCCTTTGGATAACAACGGTTATTCAAAGGCGCTTCTTTTTATTTAACTCAAAACATTTTGATATTAATAAATGTAATGGTATACTCGCCCTATTCAAAAACGGAGGCGAGACACCATGGAAAAGGAAACAGGTTTTTGGCCGGCGATTAAAGACTTTTTCTTTCGTGCCGGTGATTTTAAAGGCGTTAGTTCACGCTCACAGTATTGGTGGGTATTTCTAGGACAATTCTTGTTAGGCATTGTCATTGGCTTGGTATCTGTGTCGTTAGGTGCGACATTCTCGGCGAAAACGCAATCTTTTGGCAGCAGCATGATAAGATCACTCTTGACAACATTAGTCGCGGTCCCTATGTATCTAAGCTACCCGCAACTGAGTCTAACGCTTCGGCGGTTCCGAGATGCTAAGGTTAACCCATGGTGGTACCTTGTGCTGGTAATCGTTGCATTGGTCGGACCATTGCTGACGGCCAACGGTATGGGCTTGTTGCCAATGATCATCTTGCCGCTTATTGTTGCACTGGTAACACTCATTATCCTTCTATTACCTAGTCGTGAACAGACCGTGAAGCCTTTTCCAGCTCACCCGCATACAGGTAGTACCACTGGTGTAGGTTTTGGAGCGGCAGTCAAAGATCTATTCCTTCGTGGTGGCGACTTTACCGGGACATCGAGTCGTAGTCAGTACTGGTGGAGTATCCTATTTTCAGCGTTGATCTTTGTGCCAACGTTCTTCTTTCTCGTCTTTTCGATCACTGCAGCGCTCCTTGGCAGCGCTGCATTAGGCAAAATGCAACCGCAGAATATCATTAATATGATTAATTCATTGGGTATTGGTGCCGTGATTTTGGTGGCGATTATCTTTGCTGTTCTCTATGGTTGGTCGATGGTAGCTTTGCCAATGTTAACGGTCACTTGGCGGCGTTTCAAGGATGCAGGTGTCAGTCCATGGTGGTTCATAGCTCTTAACATTGCGTCAAGTATCGTCTCGGCAGTACAAGGAAGTGTCCCAAATGTCCCATTAAACCTGGTAACACTCATTCTTCTTATTGCGCAAATCGTCATCCTTGCTTTACCACCTAAAGTTCAAAATGACGAAGCATAAAGTAATCTGTACCACGCAAAAAGTGCAACCTTCCGCAGCGGAGGATTGCACTTTTTAATTTGCGCTTTTAGTTGCAGGGTGAATCAATAAATACCTTTTTCGTCTTCATCAACCAGTGGATCATTAAAGTTTTTGTGGAAGTACGTGCTGTCGATGACTTTAAACTTGCCATTCGCAAAGCGGGCAATGATTTCGCCGTATTGAACGATGAGTGGTTCGGTATTGGGAATTTCGATTTTCAGGCGGCCAATAGGCGTTTTGGTAAGGTATTGAAAATTGTCGCCGAAGAAGCCTTTTAGGTCTTTTGTATTGGTGTCGTGTGAATACGGTAAGAAATGGGTCATTTTGGCCGTTGAAAATGCCGCAAATTCGCCTTTTGGGAATCCTTCCAAAGATGAAGGTTGAGCCATGGTATTCTCCTCCTAAGCTAAGCGTGAGCCGGTGGGCGCGTTCATGTGTGGGGATCCAAAACGCATGGATCGACTTGGGCATTATATCTCAAGTCTTTCCACACAGGTTTATGCGCCAATGAACACGTGATGTTTGAGCGCGTTATAATGCCCGGAGAGGTTGTTTGGACAACATCGCGAGTTTATGAATTTACTTATCATTATGTTAACACAATAATAGAACAATGGAATGATTGCGTCGCGGCCTGAAAACGCTTAAAATTGAGGCTGGACGTTGATCGGAGGTGAGCATATGGATCAAAGTCTGTTTCAAAATGGTAACTTTCAGCCGTTAGCAAGTCGTATGCGGCCGCAAACGCTTGATGAGTTTGTCGGCCAAACGCACTTGTTAGGAAAAAACAAGGTGTTGAGTAACCTCATCGAACATGATGAGATTAGTTCCATGATTTTCTGGGGTCCGCCTGGGGTTGGTAAAACCACATTGGCGCGAATTATTGCCCGGCGAACGCAGGCACAGTTTGTCACATTTTCTGCCGTCACCAGCGGGATTAAAGAAATCAAGCAGGTGATGAAAGAAGCTGAACAAAATCGTGAATTGGGTCAAAAGACGATTGTGTTTGTGGATGAGATTCACCGGTTTAATAAAGCTCAACAGGATGCGTTTTTGCCGTATGTTGAGCGGGGCAGCATTATTTTAATCGGTGCCACTACCGAGAATCCATCGTTTGAGGTGAATGCCGCGTTACTTTCACGTACTCGGGTTTTTGTGCTTCACGGCTTGACGAGTGCCGAGCTGGTTGATTTATTGCAGCGGGCGCTTAAGGATCCTCGTGGTTATGGGCTGCAGCAAGTCAAAATTAGCAAGAAGTTATTAGCACAGATTGCTGATTTTGCCAATGGCGATGCCCGCATTGCGTTGAATACGCTGGAAATGGCGGTCACCAATGCTGAGACGAAGCATGACGTGGTTTCAGTAACGCAGGCTGATGTTGCTCAGTTGTTGACTAAGAAAGCCTTATTGTATGACAAGAATGGCGAAGAGCACTATAATTTGATTTCAGCATTACACAAATCAATGCGCAACTCGGATGTGGATGCAGCTATTTATTGGCTGGCGCGAATGTTAGAAGCTGGTGAAGATCCCTTATACATCGCGCGGCGGCTCGTTCGGTTTGCCAGTGAGGATGTCGGAATGGCGGATTCGCGGGCGTTAGAGATTGCGGTCACGGTTTATCAAGCGTGCCAGTTTATCGGCATGCCCGAGTGCACCGTCCATCTGACGCATGCGGTTACTTACCTCTCACTTGCACCAAAGTCGAATGCGCTTTACACGGCATATGGTGCTGCTAAAAAGGACGCAACTGAAACCTTGGCTGAACCGGTTCCGCTTCAAATACGTAATGGGGTAACGGATTTGATGCAGGATTTAGGTTATGGAAAAGATTACCAATATGCTCACAACACAAAAGATAAACTGACAACTATGCAAACCATGCCGGATAATCTCATCGGCAAAACGTACTATCATCCCACCGACCAAGGCAGTGAAGCTAAGGTTAAAGAGCGGCTTGAACAAATTAAAGCGTGGCATGCACAACACCCAGCCCCTGAACCGCCACGGCCTAAGAAAAAGTCGTGAGTGGGACGCTGCTAGTGGGCGTTAACACTATCGTCAACTTGTAACAGTTCAATGTGCTGATGCAGAGTTGAATCATCATGCGTTATTCGGCGGTGAGGACTTCTAAGCGCGCCGGCTCACGCTCATCT
>NZ_JBVAYD010000031.1:0-33047 GCF_055413445.1 Lacticaseibacillus sp. 22
TTAGTGACTCAATGAAGTGAATACTACTGAAAAAAGCCTCCTCGGTAATATTCTCGTTAGCTGCGTGGTTGTTTTGATCAAAATTTGCCAGTGGAACGGTGAATACTGGTACTCGAAGAATATCTGTCCACACATAATTGGGATCGGTTCCGGGCATCACCGGTTCAATGACAAGTCTGACCTGTGAGGCCTGGGCCGCGTCCTTGAAGTTTGTTAAGTCAACGTTACTTGGGTGGACAACGGTTGGCGGTACTTTGCCGGTGATGGCATATGTCAGTTTTCCTGTTTTCAAAAAGGAAGCCAGAATCTTTTCGATGCCTGCTTGGATCACAGGAATACTTTGGGTTCCGACGAGACGCATATCAATGCTGACAAAGGCTGAACCAGGAATGACTGTCTTGACATCTGTTCCCGTGTTGCCAGCGGCCATGCCGTTAATATTGAAGGTTGGTTCATACATCAATTTTCGATAATAAGTTTGTTTATCAGTAGTGGTCAGTTGACTATCAAAAACGGTGGTAATTTTCTCGGGGTCGAATGGTAAAGCGTCTATCCACGAAAGCTCTTGGTCGGTAGGTGCGTTGACGCCCTCGTAAAATCCTGGAATTAATACGTGTTGATGCGCGAAATCATATAGCTGGTTCAATGCTTCATGGAGCACATTGACTGGGTTGGCGATCACATTACCTGCGTTACCAGAATGATTCGCGTGCGTCGCGGTGGTTGAAGTCAAGCGTAAACCGAACAACCCGCGATTTCCTAGGCGCAAAACATGAGCACCACTGGCATTCATCGAGCCATCCGTAACAAAGACCTTTTTGACGTTGCGCAGTAGCTCATTTTTTTGACTGCGGACGAGTTCCGGCAAATTAACGCTGCCTTGCTCTTCCTCGCCTTCAATCAAGAATTGAATGGTGTAAGGTAACTTGGGCTGTTTAGCAAGAAAGTTGCTGATGCCAGTTAATGTCGCGATAAGTTGGCCTTTGTTGTCTCCGGTTCCGCGGCCAAAGAAACGATTGTCCCGTTTGGTTAAAGTGAAAGGATCACTTTTCCACGCGGCTAAATTACCGGGCGTCATGACGTCATAATGGCCATAAAAGAGTAATGCTTCTGGCCGTTCTCCAGCAACTGTTGCAAAGATGGCCGGTTTACCCGCGGTGGGAATCAAGGTTACTTCTGCACCGATGTTTTTTTCTAATATGTTTACAATTTTTTGCCTAGCTGCATGTTGGTCTTCATCGTTAGTGCTGACGCTGCGACAAGCAATTAGTTCTTGTAGCGCGTTAACTGGCGAAATGATAGGTTGCATGTCGGTCGCCTCCTAAATAAGAACTTAATGACGTCATCTTATTGCATTCTCATTTAAAATGGAAATACAATATTAGTCATACACCATAACAGTTTTGATATAGGAGGTCGGTAATATGCGGTTACTGCAACTTAATTATTTTCTCAATGTCGCCGTCACGCAGAACATCTCAAGGTCGGCACGAACGCTAAATGTGAGTCAACCCAGCCTAAGCCGCAGTATTCATGAATTAGAAGCCGAGCTCGGTGTGCCATTGTTCACCCGTAACGGGCATTCGCTAGCACTCAACGAAGCCGGTCGCCGTTTTGCTGTTCAAGTTCGAGCTGGTTTGAATGAGGTGAATCATGCCGTAAGAGACTTACACCGATTCAGCGAAATCAATTCAAATCAAGTGACGTTGCGGTTTGAAAGTTCGACCGCCGTTTTACCTGGCCTGCTCGGAAAACTTGATGCAAAACTGCCAACGGTCAAGATTCACCTCATGCAAAATGGTTTCGAACAGGATCGTTTAAGTCACTACGATTTTGAATTTACAACAAAGCCAATTTTTAATTTTTAATAATCGTAATTTTCATCTTTTAAAAGAAGAAATCTTAGTGCGGTTTCCCAAGACGTATGACAATGCAAACAACAAAGAGGTGCGCCCAGAAGAGTTAGTCAAGTGGCCGTTAATCTTGACGGAATCGAACCCGTTACGTGAACAGATGACTTCTATGCTGCACCAAGCAGGGGTAACGGTTCGTCCTAGTTTTGTGACTGGCGATCGGCAAACGATTCTTGGCCTTGTTCGCACCGGCCAAGGTATTTGTTTCATGCCGCAATATTCATGGGCTGGCACGGATGTTTCAGGGACGGTCGGCTATCACTTTGCACCGGAACGGGTATTTCGTGATATTTACTTGAGTGCAAGCGAGGCCACGATGAGACTGCCTTATCGGAGGGAGATTGCAGAGACGATTCAACAATATTTTGCCGATTTAGTCGCAGGTTGATGATCTGGCCTTTCCCATTAAAGTTTCCAGAATTTCACGAATGCCTGCAGAAAGCAATCAGGTTAATTTACCAAGAAAAAACGATGGCTGTCTTTGATGTCATCTTTTTTTATGTACAAATGTTGTTGGAATTATCCCGAAGAAATATCTGTGATAAATGCCCATTTAACAATGAATTTTGGATACGAGTGCAAACTCTAGGTGATTTTTTAACTGAATGAATAACCACAAAAAAACAACATAACGACATTTTTTAGCAACAAAGCGTTACCTTTATGAGCTGGTTTGCCCGTATTATGAAAGCGCAAATAAAAATAGCGAGTTAACCGGTACTTGCATGCAAAACGTATTTATTAGGAGGAGCAACATGACAACAGCAAAATTGTGGGAACAACCTGAACTAACCGATATCAATCGGATGGTTCCTCGTAGCCATTTTCAGACATTCTTCCCAGGCGAGGATAGTCAGCCGCGGAATTATCAGTTATTAAATGGGACTTGGCAGTTTAAGTTCTTGGATGCGCCGGAATATGCGCCGGAAAATTTCATGAACAGCGACTTTGATGATCAGGATTGGGATCAAATTCCTGTACCTAGCAATTGGCAGCTGCAAGGTTATGGCAAGATGCATTATTCTGATCTGTGGTATAACTTCCCAATCAATCCGCCCTTTGTACCGAGTGAAAATCCAACTGGGTTGTATCGGCGAACCTTTACGGTGGATGAGGTAGTTGATAACGAACAATACATCATTGGCTTCGATGGGGCAGATTCGGCTTTTAAGTTGTACCTTAACGGCGAGTTTATCGGCTATAGCAAAGGTGCCCGTTTGCCAAGTGAGTTTGATGTCACGCAGGCATTAAAACAAGGTGTTAATACAATTGCCGTTGAAGTGGTTCAATGGTCTGATGGTACGTATCTTGAAGACCAGGATATGTGGTGGTTGAGCGGCTTGTTCCGTGATGTGAGTTTGTATTCGCGACCACAAAACGGGTTATATGATGTGCAGGTACGAACCTATTTATTGAAGGATTATCGTGCGGGTGAACTAGTCGTCACACCGATAGTATCCGGGACGGAGCCGTTAAAGATTCATTATGAACTAGCCAAAGACGGGGCTAAATTGATTGACCAAGTTCTTTCTGCCGATGCTTCTTTGGATGTCACGCTGGACGACATTCAGGCGTGGTCTGCTGAAGCGCCTAATCTTTATGATTTAACGATGACAGTGTTGCAAGATAATGAGCCGCTTGAAGTGGTTCGTCAGCGGGTCGGGTTCCGCCAAATTGAGTTGAATGGCAAGACGTTCTTGGTCAATGGCAAAGCAATCAAGTTTAAAGGCGTCAACATGCATGATTACAGCGCTACCAAGGGCCGAGTGATGACGCGGAATGATTTTGTTAAGAACATCAGCCTGATGAAACAAAACAATATCAATGCGATTCGAACGTCTCACTACCCTAAAGCACCGTATTTCTACGACCTGTGCGATGAACTTGGTATGTATGTCATTGATGAAACAGATTTGGAATGTCACGGCTTTGAGTTGACTGAACGCTATGATTGGATTACCGATGATCCACGCTGGAAGACTGCATATGTAGATCGGATGCGGCGGACTTTGCAACGCGATAAGAATCATCCTTCCATTATCATTTGGTCGTTAGGCAATGAATCAGACTTTGGCGATAATTTTCGGGCGATGGCTGCATATTGTAAGCGAGAGGATCCAACGCGACTCGTCCATTACGAAGGTGATTTTGAAGCTGAAGTCAGCGACGTTTATTCAACAATGTACACGTGGTTGGAACACGATACTAAGATGACAATGGCAGATGTATTACGTAAGACGCAGAAGCCCCATATCTTATGCGAATATGCACACTCTATGGGCAATGGGCCTGGCAACTTGAAGGAATACCAGGATCTCTTTTACGGACATGAACAACTGCAAGGTGGATTCATCTGGGAATGGTTTGATCAAGGGGTAGCATCGCAAAAGGATGGTCAAACCTACTATCGTTATGGTGGTGACTTTGGCGATCAGCCCAATAACGGAAACTTTTGTATAGATGGGTTGATCCGCCCAGATGGCAATCCGTCTACGGCTTTAACCGAGGTCAAGAAGACGTTTGAACCGTTCCAGATCCTTGTTCGTGATCTGCCAACGCAAACGGTTACGGTGATTAATCGACTGGACTTTCTAAATTCTGATTACTTTGATTTTGGTTATGAACTTGAAGCAAATGGTCAAGTGATTGCTGATGGCAAGCTTGATATCCCAACTATTTTGCCAGGTCACCAACAGACCGTGAAACTTAATCTCGATTTGCCGGAGTTTGACCCTAGTGTCATTTATAACCTTCATTTGGTTACGCATCTCAAAAACAAGACTGCTTGGGCGAATGCTGGAACAGTGCTTTCTCAATCTGTCATGACCTTGCAACGGCCAAAACACCAATTGAACCATCAGACAATCGTGGCACTACAAGCAAGTGAAAATAAAACGACAATCGAAATCAAAGGCGGTGCGAATGCATACCGGTTTGACAAGATTAAAGGTACCTTCACATTGACACATGATGGTCGTGTCCTGATTCATGATGGCATCAAAATGAATTTCTGGCGCGCCCCTATCGACAACGACATGTATCTGTTAGATGACTATTACAACAAATATTTCCTGAACCTATGGCATGAAAGTACCCGCGAAGTCCAATTACAGCCGCAAACCAACGGCGATTATGTCGTTAATCTAGTCAAGCAAGTGGGCACGACCAATAGTGGCTGGTATTACCAAATCACACAACGCTACACATTACATCAGGATGGAAGTTTTGATCTTGATGTGATTGGTAAGGCAAGTGGCAAACGTGACATGGCACCAGAGATGCTACCGCGAATTGGGGTAAAGATGACGTTGCCAAAAGATTTCCAGCAAGTTGCCTATGACGGACTGGGACCAACTGAAAACTATAGTGACTCTCATCAAGCTGCCTACTACAGTCATTTTACGAGTCGGGTTGATGACCTCTTTGTCAATTATGTAAAACCGCAAGAAAATGGTAATCATATGGACACTGATCGATTAGCACTGATGAACGGTCAGGATCAATTAACCTTGACGATGATGAAGCCATTGAACTTCAGTGTGTCAAACTATGCGGACGAAACTTTGGAGGCCGCAAAACACACCATTGATTTGAAGAAATCAGATGAGCTCAATCTATATCTTGATTTCCGGCAAAACGGACTTGGCACGAACTCGTGCGGCCAAAATCAATTAAAGCGTCATCGCTGCAAGTTTGATGATTTTGAACTTGGATTTAACTTCAAGATCAACTAGTGGAGGAGTTTCAAGGAAGGAAGTGTTCTACGATGTCAGAGGATAAATCGCGACAACGACTGGGGTCTGCCGCATTGATGTTAATGACATTCTCGGCGGTGTTTGCTTTTCCAAGTATCGTCAACAATAGTATTCAAATTGGATTGGCAACGATTCCGGGCTACATCTTCGGGAGTCTCTTTTACTTTTTGCCGTTTATTTTAATGATTGCCGAGTTTGCATCGGCTAACTCCGACAAAGAATCAGGAGTTCATAGCTGGCTGGAAAGTGTGTTGGGAAGTAAGTTTGCCTTTCTGGGCGCTTGGTCATACTTTTTCGTTAACTTGTTCTTCTTTGTTTCATTGTTACCAAACACATTAATTTATGGTTCGTATGCTTTGCTCGGCCATAATGTGTTTGGTGGCGCGATGGGTACCAAGATTATCTCGGTTCTCTCGATCGTGTTATTTTGGTTGGCGACCTGGGTCTGCATCAAAGGGGTCTCTTGGATCTCAACTGTGACGAATTTTGCTGGTACTGCGCGACTTCTAATGGGGGTTATCTTCGTTGTCCTTGCCTTTATCGTTGTGATGGGGATGGGTGAAAAACCAGCACAAGATTTTAGCATGAAGGCAATCACGCCTACCTTTAACTGGACATTCTTCATGACAATGGCGTGGATATTACAAGCTGTTGGGGGTGGCGAAAGTATTGGTGTCTACATTAAGGATACGAAGGGTGGCAATAAGACATTTGTACGTACCATGATTATTTCCACCCTTGTCGTTGGCCTGATGTATGTTCTCGGTGCTATTGCTGTCGGGTTTGTGGTTCCTAAGTCAGTTTTGGCGGGCAACTTCTCAAACGGGATCTTTGATATTTTCAAAATCCTAGGAACGCATTTCAATATTCCTGGTAACGTGATGGTCCGACTTGTAGGCTTGATTCTCTTTGTGGGTAGTTTAGGCTCGTTGGCATTGTGGACAGCCGCGCCAGTCAAAGTCTTCTTCTCAGAAATTCCTGAAGGTGTCTTTGGTAAATGGTTGGTTAAGACCAATGATGAAGGCAATCCAACAAATGCCCTTCTGGTTCAGGGTGTGGTTGTGACTTTACTCATGATTGTGCCAGCACTGGGGATTGGTAATCTCGACAGTTTCTTAGAGACTTTGATCAACATGACTGCGGCAACTTCTTTACTGCCAGTTCTATTTCTGCTAATTGCATATATTGGTTTACGCTGGAAGAAAGATGATATGCCACGTGATTTCCGCTTCGGCAATCGGACGATGGGGTTGACAGCAGGCATCTTCCTCTTATGTGTTTTCCTCTTTGTCTTCTTCATGTCAACCGTTCCGGATCCACACTTGATCGCTGAAGAATTGGCGGGACATTTACCAAAAGGAACAGCAAGTCCAATTGGAACGCTGCTATATAACGTTCTCGGAGTTGTTATCTTTATGGGGGTTGCTTGGATTTACTGGGATCGTTACGAAAAGCGAGAACGACTCGCAAAGGCTAAACCAGTTGTTCATTAAAGACAACTCTGATCGGGAAACTCGGGCGTGATAAACGATCAGCCAACACGCACGTAGCACCGCAGACTGCTCTTGACGTTTGGAATACGTAATGTACATGACCACCTCAGAATAGGAGGTGGTTTATGTGCGTAAAAGGAGTCTACATTGGCGCAAATAGCATCTACACAAGTCAAACGAGTTTTAAAAACACGACATTTGTCTATGATCGCCCTTGGTGGCAGTATTGGCACAGGCCTGTTCGTCGCAAGCGGTAGTGCCATCGCAACTGCGGGTCCCGGTGGCGCTATTGCCGCTTACATTGGCATTGGACTAATGGTCTTTTTCCTAATGACAAGTCTTGGTGAGATGGCAACCTATGCACCGGTTTCTGGTTCGTTTTCAGAATATGCTAGTCGCTTCGTTGACCCAGCACTTGGCTTTGCTTTGGGATGGAATTACTGGCTTAACTGGGCAATTACATTGGCTGTTGATGTTTCGACAACCGCTATTGTCATGCACTTTTGGGTGCCAAACGTACCTGGGTGGCTCATTTCGGTAACGTTTTTAAGTCTTATCTTTGTGATTAATTTGATTTCAGCTAAGTCGTTTGCCGAAACGGAGTACTGGCTGTCATTGGTGAAGGTGATCACCGTCATTGTTTTTCTCGGTGTTGGTTTGTTGACCATTGTCGGTATCATGGGTGAAACAGCGACGCCGATTGGGTTGAAAAACTATACGTTGGGTGATGCGCCGTTTGTGGGTGGGTTACCTGCTACATTGTCGGTGTTTGTTGTCGCTGGTTTTTCTTTTCAAGGAACAGAATTGATTGGCATTACAGCCGGGGAAAGCGAGACGCCAGAGACGAGCATTCCCAAAGCAATTAAACAGGTTTTTTGGCGGATCTTGTTGTTCTATATCTTATCAATTGCCGTCATTGCTGCGATTATTCCGTACACTAATCCTAACTTGTTGAGCGGCTCGGTCAAAAATGTTGCCGTTTCTCCATTTACGCTAGTATTTAATCGCATCGGTATGGCCGGAGCAGCCAGTCTGATGAATGCCGTCATCTTGACTTCGGTGCTTTCATCGGCAAACTCTGGCATGTATGCATCAACGCGCATGCTATGGGCCATGGGGAGTTCTGGATTTGCACCCCGTATTTTTCAGAAAACAAATGGCCGCGGTGTCCCAATTGCGGCGCTGCTTTTGACGACGGTGATTGGTGCACTGACCTTTTTGACTAGCATTATGGGGCCGAGTGTTTATCAGCTACTAGTTGCCGCATCAGGACTAACCGGTTTCTTAGCTTGGTTGGGTATTGCCGTGTCGCATTTACGATTTCGGCGTGCTTTCGTTAAACAAGGACATTCGGTGAAGGAGCTTCGATATCATGCTAAGTGGTTTCCAGTTGGCCCTATTCTGGCGATTATGATGAGTCTGATTGTGATTGTCGGACAAGACATGAGTTCATTAGCTGATTTCCAATGGGGTAAACTACTAATTTCATATATGTCGATACCAATTTTTCTCATTTTGTTCGTTTATTACAAAGTGAAGCACAAGACTAAACTAATCCCGCTTGATCAAATTGATTTGGCTTCGCATCATGATCAGCGTGGCTAAGCGGAGTTGGCTGACAACTTGGCTTGTTGATACATGGATAAATAGAAACTCAAGGTTGAATGGCGTTATCATTCAATCTTGAGTTAGTCATATTTGATGAAGCAGCCATGACAAGTCTAGCAACGAGGCTCGTGTGGCTGCTTTTTTGTAGCTGAAGGAAGTGGCTTTAGAAAGTAAATTTGAAACCTTGGAAAATGAACCTTTTTAATTTGATTGCGTGTTAAGCTGTAGGTATGTAAGCGCTACAGAAAGAAACGGGATCTAATTATGTTTAAAGAAAACAAGTGGCTGAGAACAGATCGCATTGTTTGTCCTGAGCTTTCGGTATTTGAAGTGGGTTATGAAGATGTTCATCCGCGAGCACCGTATCAATATGAACAGCTTGATTACTATTTACTTCATTTTGTTTTGCAAGGTGAGGGACTATTTTTTATTAACAATGAAATTCATCAGTTGTCACGAGGACAAGGCTTTTTGATTCCGCCTCATACGGACAACAATTACTATCCATTAGTTGGCAATCCGTGGAGTTATCGATGGATTGGCGTCAGAGGACCCGGTGCCGCGGCTGTCTTTAATGACGCTGGGCTAGGCAAGACCAACTTTATTTACCAGCACCAGGATATTCATCAAATGGACGACTTATTTGCAGAAGCCTACGATTATTTTAGCCGCGATCACTTGTATGGCGCATTGGGCAAGTTCTATGAGATTGTTAGCGCATTGGTGGATGATTACCAGCAGGAAACACGGCTAGGGGTCTTGCCTAATCAGCAATACGCTTTGGAGGCAGTCGAAATTCTTAAAAGAGAGTATGCAGATAGTACGTTGCGAATAGATGACGTTGCCGAGCGAGTGAAAGTTGAACGTACGTATCTGTATCGTATCTTCATGAGGAATCTTGGTGTTTCACCCAAGAGTTACCTCATGCAATTGCGGATTAACCAGGCCATTGAACTATTACGAAATACGAATGATGCAATTGGCGACATTGCCATCAAAGTAGGGTTTACCAGTTACTCGCAGTTTTCAAAAGCGTTTGTGAAGGCACGCCGAATGACCCCATCTGCTTTTAGAAAAGCGATTTCGAGTGGTAAATTAAATCCGCGGAAAATTGACTGAGCATGGCTATTCAGTGATTGGTTTGTGTATTTATGGGTTATTAGGGATAAGGCAGAAACTTTTCAGAGCTTTAAAACACGAAAGGAGAACGTGATGCTCAAGATCAGCTTCAATCGAGTTGTGGCGGGGCGGTCATGTAACCACGAGGATGAACCGAATTGTGCATGTCGACATTCAAGAAATCGTCAGGGAAGAGACAATAACCCATGATTGGCGAATTTATTTGCTTTTGGAGGGGGCGGCTAAAGCGAATGTCTTTCAGTCTAATTACGAGTTGACCAAGAATGATTTTTTAATTCTGAATCCCAATGAACGATTCTCGATGCATTCTGTGGAGCCAGCGTTAGTGCTCGCTATCACCTTCAATGCGGTCCATTTGGATGATATCTTGCCGGGAATCAGAAAACAGCGATTTTGGAATTTTCCTAGTTCTTCTGCTGACCAGACGACTGACAGTATTGATGAATGTCGCCAGTTGTTGCATCGTATCATGATCACGAGTCTTTTTGAAGATGTCGATGATGCGGCGATTATCGCAAGAGGGTTGGCGCTAATAAGCTATTTGCGTTCGCATTATCTTTGGCACGAGAAGACCCGAAGCAATGCTGGAACAGATCAGTTAGTGAATCGCGTGATCGCAAAACTGGAGTCCGAATATGCGGAAGATGTCAATTTGGCGTCATTGGCCAGTGATATGCATGTCTCATACAGTTATCTATCCAAGCGATTTAAGGAGACAACCCAACTTAATTTTAACCATTATCTCAATGCAATCCGGTTGCATCATATTGAACAGGATCTAAAGTACACGGATAAAAGCATCACTCAAGTAGGTATTGACAATGGCTTTAGTCAGCCGCGTACAATGGCACGTAATTTTCAAAAACAATATGGCATGTCACCACAGAAATTTCGCCAAGCATTTGCGACCACCAAAATGTTGCCGATGCATAGCGGGTCTCAGGTTACAACATTGGGGCGTGATGAAGCGCTCAGTCGTTTAGCTGGGAAACTTGCTGACGACGATTTAGCATCCTTACAACCAGCAAAGTTCCAGCAGAAAGTCCTAGAAGTACAGTCAGTTAAACCGCTGCAGCGAAAAGCGGTAACTTATGCCATCAATGTCGGCAATGTATTGAATCTCAACCAGCAAGAATGCGTTGCGCAGTTGAAGATGCTGACAAAAGAAGTCGTCATTGCCTACATCAGGGTGTTTGACCTTGATAAGGTTAACATCAGGCCAAATTATAGCTCGGTCGTGACTGCTGACAAGGAATTAATCACTGCATTTCATACGATTCTTGCCTTTGGCGCGCTACCAATTATTAGAGTGTCACCGAACATCGTGGCGCATCAGAGTCCGGAAGACATTGTGGCGCGTTTTGATGCCATCGTCCGGGCATTTGGGAAAAGTGTTGTGCGCAAATGGATTATTGAGTTTGAGTATGACTGTTTGTGTAGCGATGACCCGGATGTTCAGAGGGTAATTAATTATTTTATCCATCATGCGGCCTGGCATCGGATTGGCGTGCATGTTACTGAACAAAATGTCAAACAAGGTAAGGACGTCACGGTTCACACACTTGGGAATCGTTTTGTTTACTTATCTTGTGATTACCTATTTCTTCGGCATGAAATCAAAGCAGATCTAGCCGGACTCGGGTCGCAACTTGAAGCGATTCGAGCAAGACTCGCACCCAATCAAGCATATGCACCTGAGTTGGCCCTAGATGACTGGAATACCTTAGCTGGTAGTGACGAGGTAACGGTCGGGACTTTCTTTAGAGCTGCACTGATCAAAGAAATTTTGCGACAAAATACTGGCCTTGATAATATCAGTTTTTGGCTAAGTATTTCCAGTCGGGCTAGCGTCATACCCACTGCCACGGATGATTGTCTATCGTTATTTCTGTATGGGACTATTCGGCGGCCGGTTTATTTTGTTATCAGGATGCTTAACTCTCTGATCGGCGAGTGTCTTTATAGTTCACCCTACTTTAGTTGTTTTCGAAATGGTGAAGATTATGCGCTCCTATTATCAAACCCGACGTATGTTGACCCGCGCATGTCTATCAGTGATAGTCTGATGCAGTATCAATCTCAGAAATTACAGTTGCAACTTTTGGGATTGGCATCTTCGCGGTATCGAGTTGTCAGCGAATTATTGGATAAGGACTGTGGTGGCATCTATAATCAATGGCTTAAAGTCGGTGCGATGACAAGTTATTCGAAAAGAGACATTAAGTACCTGGAGACGATCACGCAGCCGAGATTAAAGATTAAGCTTGTTGAGGCGACAGACGGGAAGCTAACTTTGGCTGCCACACAATCGTTTAATAGTATTCAGATTTACCACGTTAGTCCGGTGATGGATTAAATAGATACTGACCTTGAATCGCCCCTGTCCGTGTTCTGGATAGGGGCATTTTTCTTGAATTTTAATCGGCATAAAGTCGGTGCAAAAATTGTCCGACAATTCTAGCAGAAAAATTAAGAGGTTGATAATAGACACATGTAAGCGCTTTATAAAGACGAACAATATCCTACTTGTTTAGAGATGTCCACTTAAAATGGAAACATGATCAAAATTCTTTAAAGGTGGGTGACAACATGGCGACGGTTATTGGTAAAACGTCTCGATCATCAGAAGCAATGCTCATCACGTCACTGATGGCGGGCTACTCGATGGTTTATATGGACAAGAGCATGATCTCAACGGCGATTATTCCAATAGCTTCAGAGTTTCACTTCAATTCCGGTCAGACTGGTTTGATGATGTCGATGTTTTTCCTCGGCTATTCATTGATGCAAATTCCTAGTGGATGGTTGGCTGATCGGTTCGGTTCAAAGCGGGTTCTTATGGCTTCGTTGCTTATTATTGCCAGCTTTTCCTTTCTGTTTGGGGTGGCAAACGGCTTGCTATTTTTCATTTTCGTCCGCTTCTGTGCAGGACTAGGGCATGGCGGTTATCCTCCGAGTTGCTCAAAAGCCATTGCAGAAAACTTTCCAAAGGAGCGGCGGACTTTTGTGCAATCATTGATCCTTTCGACCTCGGGAATTGGCGGTATCTTAGCCTTTACACTTGGCGCACGTTTGGTTGATAGTAATTGGCACTATGCGTATTTTGCTATGGGCACGCTCTTCTTAGTTGCGTGTTTATTCGTTTGGCGATTCGTTCCCAAAGGCCAACAAGCAAATAGCAAACAGGATGAACAAAGTGAAAAGCCGAGTTTTTTTGCAATGTTAAAGAATCGCAATGTACTAGTTTTGTTTGTGGCAATGTTGTTACTGAACGTCTTGCTATACGGGAACATGTCATGGCTGCCATCGTATATAACGTCAACATTTGATCTTACTATTAGCCAGGCTGGTATGATCCTAGCCTTGAACGCTGTCTTTCAAACCATAGCGACTATCTTTGCCGGTCAATTACTTTCCAAGTTGTTTTTGCATAAAGAAAAACGACTCATTTTAATGGCTACCTTAATAGTGGCTGCGTTGTTAATTGCGTTCGTCATGTCGAGCAACTTATATGTTTCGGTCGTATTATTACTGCTTATCAATATGATTAGTGTCACAGCCTTTACAGCGATCTTTACTTGGCCGCATAAAATCATGGATGCGGGCATTATTGGCTCATCGATTGGGATTATCAATACAGGCGGGACCTTAGGAGGATTCTTGGCGCCGATGGTGATCGGTTTTCTCGTACAAGCAGCTAAAGGATCATTTGTGCCAGCTTTCTTCTTTATGGCAGTGATGAGCCTGCTGTGTGGTATGACAGTTATTGCGGTTAAAACAAAAGCATAAAGTAAATTAGGAGGAAGAGAAAAATGGATGCTAAAGAACGGTTGATGCAAATTGTTGAAGAGAAAAAAGATGAATTTATCAAAGCTTCCGATCAGATTTGGAGCACACCAGAAACCAGGTTTGCAGTTGAAAAGTCAGTTCAACCGTACTATGAGATCTTGGAAAAAGAAGGTTTCACGATCAAAAAGGGTATTGCTGACATGGACTATGCTTTTGAGGCGACTTGGGGTTCAGGTAAGCCTGTCATCGGCATGTTGGCAGAATATGATGCATTGGGGAATCTGAGTCAAGTGGCGGGGGAGGTCGAACACAAACCGCTTGTTGCGGGTGGCAACGGTCACGGATGTGGGCATAACGTGTTGGGCACTGCTGCACTTGCCGGAGCGGTGGCCATTAAAACCCTAATGGAAGAAGAGCACCTTTCTGGCACGATTAAATTATTCGGCTGTCCGGCTGAAGAAAGTGGCTACGGTAAAGCTTTTATGGCCAGAGATGGCATTTTTAACGACCTTGATCTAGCGTTGGCCAATCACCCGATGGACTCAATGTCAGGATGGGGCAGCAGCAGTCTTGCCGTGCTTCAGTGTTACTACGAATTTTCTGGCACACCGGCGCATGCTGCAGCGGCACCGGAAATGGGACGTAGCGCTTTAGATGCTGCCGAACTCATGAATGTCGGTGTTCAATTTTTACGCGAACACATCATTGATCCGGCCAGAATTCATTATGCGTTCATTGATGCCGGTGGCGAGTCCGCCAATGTTGTTCAACCAAGTGCAAAACTGTATTACTTCATCCGTGCGCCTCACGTTGATCAGGCAAAAGCCATTTTTGCCAGAGTTAACAAGATTGCAGAAGGGGCTGCGTTAATGACAGAGACAAAGCTCACTAAAGAGTTCGATGCAGGATGTTCTGATTTTGTTGCAAATAAACCATTAACCCGAGCCATTGACAAGAATCTTGATATTGTGGGGCCTTTAGAGCTGACCGATGACGAAATGGCCTTTGAAAAGAAGCTTTCTGACACAGCTTCCGAGGCAAGTAAGCAAAACTCATATAACCGCGCCAAACATTCTTTCCCAGACTGGACCGAGGAACAGGTAAGAAAAGAAGCAGAAGCCGGCATTGCTTTGCATAAGCTACCGTTAGAATTTACTGACGAAACGGCTGGATCCACAGATGTAGGCGATGTCAGCCAGGTTGTTCCCACGGCTCAATTTACGAATGGTTTTGAACCCCAAGGAACATCGCCGCATACATGGCAATGGGTCTCAAATGGCATTTCGAGTGTGGCCCATAAAGGCTTATTGTTAGGCGGTAAAGTCTTTGCATTGACAGCATATGATGCACTGACTAATCCAGATCTGGTAGAAGATGCCAAAAAAGACTTTGAAGAGCATTTTGCGGGTAAGCAATTCGAATCGCCAATCCCAGCTGAAGTAAAGCCGCGGTAATTAAAAGATCGGCTCTCAATGGGCCGATCTTTTAATTACCAATTTATAAATTTTAGAGTTTATCCGGTGTGCTTTTTTGGCAAATTCAGTCAAGATCGTTCGCCGGGTTATTACTTTGAACAGCAGCGATAGTCTCTGAATTGATGAATCTCAGATCGGGTTCTGGCACTTGATCAAAAACGGCATGCGCAAAGGTTGCCAACTTTTGACTATAAGGCAATGGTACGCTGAGAATCTTACCTAGTCTAACCAGTGGATCAATTCCATAAGGGAGATCTTCAATAATAAAACGGGATTGTATGTTGGTAGGTGCTGGCAAGTTACGATAAGTAGCCAATCCGTGGAACACTTCGCCGAGCGTGTCAAAGTCAGTCCCCCATTGTGTTGCCAATTGATGCACAATGCTACTGTAAGGAATATCTAAAACACTAGCTAGTTGTTTACGCTCAGTATCGATGCGCATAATGTAGGCTCTGGTGGATTCACTCAATCCATCAGTCAGAATGTGGAAGCGTTCTGCATGTTCGATTCGAGGAAGATTAAAAAGTGAGACTGGAACATGAATAATAGGATTGAGCGCACTAAGGCTGGTCTGCAAGACGCTAGGGGATACACTAATTTCGGAATAAAGCTGCTTTAGTAAATTTAAACCTTTTCGCCAAGCTTGCTGATTGCCATATGCTGCCACGGTCACTTTTGTTTTAATTTCACTGATGTGTAGCGAATGATTATGCCATTGAGCAACGTAAGGCATGCCAGAAGTCTCCAGGATGCTGACATGTTTTTGGATAATCCAGTCTGGCGTCAATTTTGCGACAGCTTGCAACATGCCCCAGTTGCCATTTAGAAAAATAATGGTTTGGTCTTGATGGATGAACGGCTTGATAGCTGAAATGATATCCTCATGTGCATTCGCCCAGGTTGCAATGATGATGATATCGGCAAAGTTAACGCTGGCAGCTAGGTTGGCGCTCACTCGGAATTGCGTTGTGGTTGTGATACGCCCCGTGATAGTAAAAGAGCATTTAGTTAGCTTGGCTGCTTTAACAGGGTCCCGAGAAAATATTGTTGTTTCTATACCACGTCGCTTAAGATCCGATGCGCACGCAAAGCCGGTATTCCCAGCGCCTATAATAGTCACCTTCATACTTTGGCCTCCTCACTGGCCGCTTTTAAGAATGCGGCTGTTTCTTGGTGAGATGGATGCTTGAAGAATTGTTCAGCAGGGGCAACCTCAACTAAATTGCCTTCATGTAAAAAGGCACATTTGGTTGCGATATGCTGGGCAAAGTCAAGCTGATGGGTGACAACAATCATGGTTTGACCTTTAGCGCGTAAAGATAAGATATCTCGGGTAATTGTTCCGACCAATGCGGGGTCTAATGAGCTAGTAGGTTCATCAAAGAGAATGATTGAAGGTCTTAAAGCTTCTGCACGGGCAATGCCAATACGTTGCTGCTGGCCACCTGACAGTTCTGCAGGATAAAGATTTGCTTTATCCGTTAATTCGAGTTGTGCAAGCAAAGTTTCAGCTATCTTTTTTGCGTTACTCTTTGTTTGATGCTGCCCATAAATCAAAGGCTCAGTAATATTCTCTAGCGCAGTCTTATTATTAAATAGCGCATAGTTTTGAAAAACCATTGCAAGTTGATCACGAATTGAGCGAATATCACTGGCGGTTAGATGGCGATAATCGAAGGTTTTTCCCCCCAACGTTAGATGGCCACTGGTGGGTTGTTCCAACAAGTCCAAGCATCTTAGAAGAGTTGTTTTTCCTGCACCACTTTTGCCAACGATCACCAATGTTTCACCAGAATTTACTGTTAGGTTGAGATCTGAAAGAATTTTCTTACCTTTAAATTTTTTGGTGAGTTCTCGGATTTCTAACAACGGCATCATCACCACCTACTTTTCTTGGGCATAAGATTTGGTTACATCTGTTACGCGATCATTTTTGGCTGTAAAAGGATCACTCCCTAGCCATTTCTGAGACAGCTTAGCAAGTGTCCCGTTTTTGCGTAATTTAGTCAGCTCCTTATCAATGTCTTGACGTAGCTGAGTGTTGCCTGCGTTCTTGTGATAGTAATAAACCACTGGAAAGACCGCGATAGACTTGGAAAGCTTCAACGGTTCGTTTAGTTTCTTTTGTGCGGTATCGAAGTTTGTTCGGGGATAAAGAATCGCATCATACTGTTTATTGACAATATCTTTAAACTGATTAGCGGTGTCGACAAAGCCAGATGATTTCAGCGCAACTTTTTGATCAGGATGTTTCTTATTCCAGTCTTCAACGATGCCATATCGCGGATCGGAAACATCAATTGGTTCGAGTTTGCCGTTGGTTTTTGCAAGAGTAGCCAGATTGGTGATTTGATTGTCATCTTTACGCACTACCAAGCGTAAATCACTGAGTAGAGTGGGGCGCCGTGAATAATCATAGGTTTTTGCGCGTTCGGATGAGTAATAGTAGTTTCCCACGGCTAGATCGTATTTGCCTGATTGCAAACCGACAAATACGGAGTTGGGATCAGTGACCTGATATTGAAACTTATATTTACTTTTTAGATCTTTTTGAATGGCTGCCAGAATAGCTCCGTTGTATCCGGATAATTCATCCTTACTTTTGTAGATTTGATAAGGTTGAGAGGCAGAAGGCCCAACGATTTGAACAGTTTTAACCTTTGAATTGTTGTTTGCATTGCCAGAGCTAGACTTGCCGCATGAGACAAGGAAAAACGCGAGGATGGCAGACCCAACGATGAATGCGAGCTGAGATTTTTTCATGATGTTTACTCCTTCAATGTAAGTATGTGATTTGTTTCTTTATGAGATGGAAGATGGCGCTAACTAACCAATACAAGATGAGATAAATCGTCCAAGCTGCTAAATAAGCAGGAATGAACTGATACGTCTTGGAACCAACGAGGATACTAGTCCCTGTTATTTCCAGTAATCCAATGTTGTAAATAATAGCGGTACCTTTGACGATATCCATCACGCTATTAAAGACATTTGGCAGTGCCAGTGCGGCTGCTTGTGGTAAGATGATTCTGCGCATTGCGGTCATCTTGCTCAGACCTGAAGCAAGTGCTGCTTCAAGTTGGGTCGGATCCAAGGCTTGATAGGCTGCCCGAAATGTTTCACCGAAATAAGCACTTGAAAATAGTGCCAATGCGGCCACAGCAACCACTGTAGCCGGGATGTGGAGTCCTTTACCATTATTTAACATGGACGTTAAGTTTGGTAAGGCGAAATACAGAATGTAGAGAACGACAATCATTGGAACACTACGGGCAAATGAAAGGTAGACACCCACGATCTGATTCAGTATTGGGAAATGTTTGATTCGTGTCCAAGCTATCAGACAACCGATTGGGATCCCACAGATAATTGCTATGATAGCAATGTAGATACTTATCCAGGCACTAGGAAGAATTTGTTGCCAGTCTTGCCAGAAAATAGTCATTGTGCACCCCCAGACCAAGCGCGCCGACGTTCAAGTTGGGCGAAGAGTGCCTGAATGGCAATACAGATTATCCAGTAAATGAGCGATAACGCGATAAACACTATCACTTGGTTTTTCCCAAAAGATGCTTGAGCAATTACCTGGGCTTGCTCGTAAAGGTCAGTAATTCCAATGACATAAACATAGGCCGAGTTTTTGACAATCGTGATCAGTGTATTTCCAATATTGGGTAGTGCTGCAACAAAGATCTGCGGGCCTAGTATTCTACGGACAGCATTGAATCGACTGAAATGGAGCGATGTGCACGCATCGTATTGTGATTGGGGGACCGAGGCATAGGCACTGCAAAGGTTTTCTGCAAAGTACGCACTGTTTTCCAAGCCAATAGCCAAGATTGCAAAACTAGTTTTTGCCCACCATGAAATATCAATACCAACCAGTTGGGATAAGAATGGCATGCCATAAAATACCAGCATCAATAACAATAAAACCGGCGTTGCACGCATAAGACTAACGAATCCGTTGTAGAGAAACTTCCAACCAACCCAATTAGTAAAGTAAGTTAATGAAATGAGCCCACCGAAAACTAAAACAAAAATCGCCGATGCCCCGATGATCCAAAATGTGATACCTAAGTATGGAATCAATTGCTGAAAAACCTTAACAAATGTCGCGAACCCCACTACTATCAGCTCCTCTAAAAATAAAAAGGTCTTCGTCTCTGTATATTTAAATACAGGGACGAAGACCTTTTCGTGGTACCACCCTTATTCTTGACGAGATTGCTCCAGTCAACTCAACAACACCTAAAATATCGATGTTTGGGACGATATCGAGTCCTGTCGTGGCCATCGCTTGCACGATGACCAGTGCTCCGAGTTCATCTTCGGCGCTTCGCCGTTCCACCTTCACACCTACCGGCAGTCTCTTTAAACGGTTTCACGCTTACTCTTCTCTTCCACGCACAGATTTATATAATGATTTGATTAATTGAACATGAGTATATTGCTTCCAGATTAGAAAGTCAATCGATTTTTTAGACAGTAATTAGAGATGAAAATTAATATCTGCTTTTTCAATCCAAAGTCAGGGGTTATAGTTCCAGATGAATTATTTGTTTCGACAATTGCCAGTGAAAAGACTTTGGCCTATCAGACCCCATCCCCACCCAACCCTGCATCCCACCCAGCCTGCAGCCGATACTCCTCCTCCCCAACAACCTGCTTAGCCCCAAAATAAGCCTCGCGTTGATGCGTCGCGTTCATCAGTGTCCGAGCCATCGTCGTAGTGACCACAATGTGATGTTGCTGCCGGTCATCCTTTGTCAGCGGCAAGTTGCCTTCAGCGATGCGTGCCAGTTGACTGATAACGTCCATCAACAAGTTGCTGCCGGTTAAAATTTCGCCAAAACGTGCGGCGTGATACGTGGTGGGTAAGGAAAGTGAGCGGCTTTTTTGGAAGCGGACGGTGACGATTCGTTGATGCTGCCGGTTTGTGATGGCGTAATCAACAAGCCGGTGGGTCGCGATCCAACCGACATTGCGGTGATCGGGAGCCGCTAGCGGCATGAAGGCGTAGCACGGACCGGTGAGCATCTTGGGCAGTTTTTTGGCGGTCCCGTGATATAATTTCTGCACGATAACTTGGCGCATCGTTGGGGAGTAAACCGAACTGTTTTCGTGCGAACGAATGAAACCTAACGTCGATGGCTTGATCAGGTGTGCCGCAGTGGCCGTGAGTATCAGCGTTTTTCGGGGAAGGAAGGACGCTGGTAAAGGGAGAATCGCCAAAATCTCCTTTAACGGCAACTGCGAGGCGTCTGATGCTGTGGCGTTATGGGCGAGTTCAGTCACGAGATAGTCGGGATCATCTGGAGCGGTTTTGACCATAGCCGCGTTATGTATGGCTCAATTTTAGTTTAAACTTATGCTAATTAAAAGCTGAAAATGTTAAACGCGGTGAATTTATGGCGCAAAATCGCGACAGGTGTTCAGGAAATGGCAACAAATTGTCTAGTATTGGCTGATTTTATCGAGCTTAGGAGGTAATTGGGCGAGGAGCGAGGTGGGTGTGTTATGTATGAAGCTGCCTTTTTGGTGTGAGCGTGAGTCAGCCCAGGTTGGCTCACGCGTTATGGTGTGACGTGACAAGGTAACTGAAAAAGTCGATACTTAATGAAAAACGCGTCCGGCTGCGACACCCGGATGCGTTTTTTGATGGGCGTGAGCCGGCGTGGTTAGGGATCGGAGTATAAGTGGTCTTGGTCGTGATGACGGGGTTTTGGCCATTGCGACCAAGATCCTGACACGCAGATTCCTGTGCCGGTGAACGCGTTAAGAAGCGTGTATTTTGATGGAAGTGCGATCCGATGAGGTGAAAAGTCGGGGAGCACTTTTTTAAATGCAAAAAAAAGTTAGCTGAAAATTTCGCGCAATTTATGTTTGAAAAGGCGATAAACCCAGGCCTGCACAGATAAATACCCGCACTCACTAAATCGAAAGCTTGATAGAACAGGTTTTCACTCATCTGATTGCGACCAAGACGAATCACTGCTTGCCTCGTTAAACTAACCTTATCGATATCGAAACAAACAAGGCGCCGGATCGGATGAAGTGATGGTAACAGAAGCGACAGGTTTTGATTTTTTTCTTGCGCATCAAGGAGTGGTTTATGGGGCGTTGGCGCGGTTGGGGATTCATCGTGGCCGCAGTGATTTTCAGGATTGGCGGGATGAAGGGATGTTGGTGTATCTCAACTACTTCAACCGTTATCGCGAGCCGTTGGTGGATGAGGCGGCGATTGCAAAGTTCAATAAGTTGGCGTGGCGTTTCGTGTTTCTGACCTTGATGCAGCGGCTGCAAAAAGCGCAGCATCGGCGGGAGTTGGAAAACGTACCGGCAAATACGACGCATATTCAAACGACCACGCTGGCGATAGCGCCGGGGAGCTTGCAACAAGCGCTGGAATTGAAGTGGCAGTTGCAGCAGTTGCACAGGCTGTTAACCCCGATGGAACGCCATGTGTTGCAGTTGCGGTTAAGCGGATTGTCAGATGCTGCCATTGCCGCCCAACTGCATGTCAGTCGGCAGCGGATTTTGCAGGTGCGCAAACGGGTGCAGGCAAAATACCGGGCGCTGAGTCAAAACTGTGCCTCGGTTTAACCGAAATGGGATGCGCGATTGCGAAAGACTGTAGCAAAACGCTGCGTTCCTATCCGCATGCTGAAGATAGCTGCAAATCAGCGACAATCAATTAACTTTTATGGAGGATAACGCAAATGGATAAAGAACTATTGACGTATGTATTAGATCAGGCGGTCGGCGTCGTCATTGCCGTGATTTTACTCACGCGCATTGAACGGCGACTCGACACACTGATTACACATATCGAGACGTTCATGGCCAAGCTTGATGGCAAGCAATTACGGTAGGAGGGGAAAAGATGGCGATGTTAATGGCAGATGTAAGCAGTTGGCAGCCGGATTCGGATAGCTGGTTTCGCAAGTTGGCTGATCTAGGCGTCAAGGCGGTGGTCGTCAAACTGACAGAAGGAACGACTTACCAGAATCCTAAGGCGGCGGCACAGTTGGCGGCTGGGCGCAGGATGGGGATGCAGGTGCACGCTTATCACTATGCCCATTTTCATAACAGTGCCGAAGCGGTGGCAGAAGGGCGTTTCTTCGGTGTCACGGCGCGTGCGCTGGGGGTGTCGACGCAAAGTGTGATGGCGGCGGATGTTGAAGCACCTGATTTGACCGGAGAGCTGACGGGGTTGACGAATGTTTTCATTCAGACGGTCAAAGCGCTAGGGTATCCGCACACAGATTTGTATACAATGGCGAACTGGATGAAAACCAGACGCTTTGATCGTGTGGCCTTGATTCCCAAGAATTTATGGATCGCGAGTTATGGCGTTGATCAGCCGGGCATCGATAATGTCGGGACCTGGCAGTTTACCAATAACTTTCATGGTTTAGGGGTGGATATGAGTTATGACTTTTTCGGTCACTACACCACGCGCTTGACCGGCAATCTCAATGGCGGCGTGGCGCTCGTTCCCACGATTCGCTATCACACGGTTTTGGCAGGCGAAAGCTGGTGGGCGATTGCGGATCGATATGGGTTGAATATGTACAAGCTCGCGGCCCTCAATGGTAAGACGATTTACAGCGTGATTCATCCGGGCGATCAGTTGCGGTTGAATTAAAGCAAGAGAAATTGTTAATTTTTATTGCGAATTGGGGATCTAAAGTCTCTGAGATTTAAAAGATCAGCTAAAAATAAAGGCGAACGAGTTTTCCTACATAAGCTATCACAAATATATGCAATAGCTGTGGGAAAAGTCATTCGCTTTTACTTTGTGCTCTTCATTTTTTCCTATCTGGATTATTCAGGGATTGTAAAGACTAGGGCTGGAGCGGTAAATGTTAATTAACTTGACTCCATTTGATCTTTAAATTGGTTTCGATTAGATTTCCATTGTCTAATGCAAAAGGCTCAACAACCGTGTGCCCACTGCTGTCAGTAAATTGAATATTGAGGATGTTTCCGGATCGGTAAACTATTTTCCACGTGCCAGAAGTGGATTTTCCATTTGTTGTTGAGCTATAAGTACCGTCATCGTTGAAGTCAAATGTGGTTGCATCACCAGACTGCCAGTGCCCAGTGATACCGGAAGATGAGGTGTTATTATTTCGCAATGAAGTATTGGAAGGATAGTTCTTAGTGGTTTTAACAACACCGTGGTCAATGTAATCCTCATTGCTAACCGTAGCCGCTGATGGATCTGTATCCTCTTCATATTGTGAGGTCTCGGCATCATCTTCAGAATCATAACTTGTCTCTTCTACCGAATTAGCGTCACTGTTGCTACTACTTTCAGATGTAACGGCAGGCGTTACTTGACCAGGTTGTCCTGAACCAGAAGCTGATGAGGCACTATGGAAATAAAGTGCTAAAAATGATACGGCGATCAAAGCTATAACTAAAAATACGAAACTTAAAATTATACGGTTACGATGTTTTTGCTTTTCTTCATACAGAATTCGCTGTAATTCAGATCTAACCGCAACATTTGGTGCTTTGGCGATTTCTATTCTCAGCTGCATGATACGATCTTGGTATTTTTCATTAGCGATTGTAGCGGAAAGCTGTTCTAAATCCGCATGTTGTTGTTGCGCATAAAAATCATTGGAAGAATTATATTGATTAGGATCATACCCCATTTTCCCCACCTCCAAAAACATTATATCAGTTATTTTATAACGGCTGGTGAAATTCGGTTTGTTTCCCAATAATCAAGGAGCCGCAAATTCCTACTTTTCAGAATGTTTTTACAATGTTGCATAAATTAAAGTTGACACCGTGTCACTATCCGTGTAGACTACAAATTGTTGAACGGTGACACGGTGTCACCATGCGTACTCGTCACCACCAAGGTTTAACCGTGGCGGCGAAAGCTTAAGGAGGATCAACATGGTTTTAGCAACGTTCCAACATTTAGATCAAACAAAACAGCAACGGGTTCTGGCTGCGTTGGTGACCGAATTTTCGCAGCATCCGTTGGCACAGGCGCAGGTGGCGCGGATTGTGAAGCAGGCCGACATTGCGCGTGGGGCATTTTATAAATATTTCAGTGATTTAAAAGATGCGTATCAATATGCTTTTAAAGCCGTGATCGGGCGGTTGCATACGGGCATTGCGGGTCCGGAAATGCGGCGTGATCCGTATGCTGCCACCGCGGCGTTCTTGCACGAAGCGGATGAAAGTCAGGATCGTGATTTTATCCGCATGCATTTTACCAAGAATAGCGGGTTGGTGACGGTTGGGCAGCCCCCGATTCCGGCCAATGCGATTGAATGGGCGGTGGCGACCTTATGCCACAGCGCGATTTCCGAGGCGCTGGCCAACCCAGAACAGACGGATTTGATTTTGAAGCATCTAAAAGCAGCACTTAACCAGCTGCAAGTGAAGGAGTAGTGAGTCGATGTATCTCTCATTAAAAGAAATCTGGCATGAAAAATTACGTTATGGCTTAATTATCGCCATGATTCTGCTGGTCACCTATCTGGTGTTCATTCTCAGCGCGCTGGCAAACGGGCTGGCGCAGCAAAATACCCAGGCGATTGAATCCTGGGACACGTCCCGAGTCGTTTTGGCCAAGGATTCCGATATTAACTTAAGCCAGTCCTTGTTGACGTCTGAACAGACCAAGAATCTCAAGCTAGGTAAAAGTCAGGCTTATGTCGGAACAATCGGCGCGGTGGCAACGAGCAGCCAGCACAAAGAAATCCGCTCCACGATGATTGGTTTGGATTGGAATCAATATATTGGCAAGGACATGAAGCTGGTCAGTGGTCACCGGGTTCAAAACGATCATCAAGTGGTGGTGGACACACAATTCAAGAATGAAGGTTACGCGCTTGGCGACAAGATTCGCTTGAGTACCAAAGGCGATCGCTACACCATTGTCGGGTTTACCCAGAATGCCAAGATGAGTGTGGCGCCGGTGGTCTATGGCACCATGACCACCTGGCGTACCTTGCACAATCTGCCAACCAGTTTTACCGCCAGTGGGATCATCTCCAAGACGGCCGATTTTAAAATCAACACCAGCGACCTCAAGACGTATTCAGCCAACACGTTTATTCAGAAACTCCCAGGGTATTCGGCGCAAAATAGCACCTTTACCTTTATGATTGGGTTCCTGTTTGTCATTTCACTGATCGTCATTGCTGTTTTCCTGTACATTTTGACCATGCAAAAACTGCCAAACTACGCGGTATTGCGGGCCCAAGGTGTACCAGCACGGACCTTGGTTGCGACCACGATTGATCAGGCACTGATTTTAGTCAGTCTGGGACTCGTCTTAGGCGGCGCATTGACGGCGATTACCGCCAAGTTCATGCCGCTGGGTGTGCCGATGATTTTCTCGGCGGGACTCAGTATTGCCGTCATCTTAGGCATCCTGCTCACCGGTTTTCTCGGTGCGATTATCCCTGTACGCACCATCTTAAAAGTTGATCCTGTTACCGCTATTGGAGGTTGATGATATGCCAGCAATCGAATTAAAAAACATCATTAAAAACTTTAAAACGCCAACCAGTGACGTTGAAGTACTCAAGAACGTCAATTTCAGTGCCGATGCCGGCAGTCTCTCACTGGTACTCGGGCCATCTGGATCCGGGAAAAGCACCTTCCTAACCATTGCCGGGGGAATTCAAACCCCGACTGACGGGATTGTGACCACAGCCGGGGAAAATCTGGAACAACTTTCTGGTAAAGCGCGGGATGCGTTGCGGTTAGATAAAATCGGCTTTGTTCTACAGTCTTATAATTTGGTGCCGTATTTAACAGTCGGCGAGCAGTTTAAGCTGGTCGATAAAATCAAACCAAAAGGGAACCTTAGTCAGGCAGCCCTTTCTGAGTTGTTGGATGATTTGGGTATTGCCAACTTAGTCAATCAGTATCCAGCATCGTTATCAGGCGGCCAAACCCAGCGTGTTGCGATTGCGCGGGCGCTTTATCCGGATCCGGCGATTGTACTGGCGGATGAACCGACTGCGGCACTCGATAGCCCGCGGGTGGCAGTGGTTGGCCAGTTGTTGGCTGATCTTGCCCACAAGCATAACAAAGCGATTGTTGTCGTGACCCACGATGTTCGCCTTGAAAAGTTTGCTGATCGGAAGTTTACACTTTTGGATGGCAAGTTACGTGAAGGCGAACCGGAGTATGCGGCATAAGGCTGTGCGTCTTTAACCTTCATGACCATCATCGTGCAGATCTCTAAGCGCGCCAGTTCACGCTCACCATAACGCGTTCGCCAGCCCAGAAACCTGCATGTAAGGACCTTAACCACAATGGCCAAAGACCGGCCATTGTGGTTAAGGCCACTTACACTCCGGTTTCAGACCGGGCTGGCTCACGCTCACTCAAAAAAGACCAAGCTCACTAAATCAGTGAAATCTTGGTCTTTTTGCATGGCTGATGATTAAAAGAGGAAACAATGTTGCAGTAGGATTAGCAACTGACTAGAAGCGTGGTTCACCTAGTGCGTGTTGAGCGGCGAGGTTGAGCAGGCTCCATTGCCGGTCGAATCCTGGCTGGAAGAAGAAGTCGGCTTCAGCTAAGTCTTCCAACGTGAGGCCGTATTGAATGGCTAGGGCCAAAACGTTGCCTTGCGCGGTGACGTCGTAAGTGGACAGAACTGCGCCTCCAAGCAGCCGGTGCGTTTGCGGATCAAAGACAAGGTTGACGCAAACTTGCGGATTACCATTAGCTTCCGGAACATAAGCCGGACGCAGGGAATCAGCGTAAAAAGCGGTGTCGACTTGGACATTTGAGCGTCCGGCAGTGAACGTATTTAAGCCGCTTGCTGCAAAGTGGTAATCAAACACACTCAACGCGCTGGAACCGACAACGCCGCCAAACGGACGTGCCGGATGTTCTGCAAAGATATTAGCCGCCAGATAACGGGCTTCACGCCGCGCAACTGTTGCCAAGGCAATCGGAACTTTTTGCTGTGCCGGTACGGAATAAACCAGCGTTGCATCACCAATGGCGTAAACGTCAGGCAAATTCGTGCGCAGGTATGGATCGGTGTTGATGAAACCGCGATCGTCTAGCGAAACCGTGCCCTTGAGCCATTCAGTAGCTGGCTGAATACCAGCAGCTTGAATCACAAGGTCCGTGGCAATTTCGCCAGCATCGGTTTTCACGGCGCTGACTGCACCATCGCCGGTGAACGCTTCGATTTTTACGCCGAGTTTTAACTCAACGCCTTTGTCAGTCAACTCTTTAGCTAAGATGTCGGTCATATCCGGATCAAGATAGGTACCCAGCGGCCGATCAATCATATCAAGCAAGGTGACTTCTTTACCTGCTTTGCGACTGGCTTCAGCGGCTTCAATCCCGATGTAGCCGGCACCGATCACCGTGATATGCTTGACTGCCGGATCTGCAAGTTTGGCTTTGATACTGGTTGCCCAATCGTAACCGCGCATCAGGAAAACATTTTTCAAGTCGTTGCCTGGTACCGGTAGTGAGTTCGGCCGCACGCCTGAACTCAGAATCAATTTGTCGTAAGGATAATCCTGTGCCGTGCCGTTCTTCGTGTCGCGGACAGTAACGGTTTTGACATCAGCGTTGATGGCCGTTACTTCATGGTTGTTGAACACATGCGCACCACGTTTAATTAAATCATCAGGGCGGAAGTTACGAACATCATTCACATCTGTGACCTGATCTTCTAAGAATAATTCCATCCCGCAGGACATAAACGAAACAAAGTCACCCGCTTCAAACATGGTAATTTCTGCATCCGGATACCGATGCAATAATTCCAGAACGCTTTGGTGACCGCCGTGTGATGCCCCAACAACAATGATCTTTGGCTTGTCCACAAAAATCCCTCCTAGGATATGTAGTAACCGCAGTTATGTAACAACGGCTCTATCTCTATATTAGAATAATTACAATCTAGCGTCAATAGCAGAGAACAATTAATTATTGGACAATTTTATTTTAGCTTTACCTAAACCCAATGATACACCTTGGCGTTTGAAAATTGCCAATGTGTCGGTCTAATGGGTAAAAAAAACCGCTGCACAGAACATTGAGGGTTCTCTGCAACGGTTTTGCATGTAAAACTAGATAATTTTAAAATGTTTTAGCGCCTTAACAACGCCATCGTCATCATTGCTGGCGGTTACATAATCAGCATGGTTCTTGACGACATTCTGACCGTTTGCCATGGCCACACTCACTCCGGCAAAATCAAACATATCAAGATCATTGTGTTCATCGCCAAAAGCAATCACGTTGGCTGGCTTTAGCCCCAGATACTGTGTGAGTTGCGCCAGCCCCCAGCCTTTATCGACCCCTTGTGGCATAATTTCCAGCATAAACGGCATGCTGCGAATCACGGTAAACCGATTGCCAAATTCGGCTTCGGCTTGCGGTTGAATGTTAGCCACCTGCTCTGGTTCGCCGAGTAAGATACCTTTTGCAATGACAAAATCATCCGGCATTTCCTGAGGTTCGCGAACCTTGATACCGGCGTGATTTTCCCATGCCTGCAAAACTGTGTACCGGCTGATGTTTCGATCGGCGGTGTAGACGTCACCGGCTGGGGTCAAAACGTTGCTATCAATCCCGGCCGCCGATACCGAGGTTGCAAAAGTCGAAAAATCTTTATAATCCTGATGGTTCATGAATTTTTGCGCGATGATTTTCCCACTGGTACTCTGAACCACACCGCCACCTTGAACGATGACATATTGATCATCACCATGCAGTCCCAGCGCGTCCAACGTTGTCCGCACCCCTGGCAGTGGCCGCCCGGTACACGGCACGACTTTGATCCCGGAAGCCAGAGCCGTTTGCAAACCCTCGACCGTGGCCGGTGACAATTGCTTATGCGAATTCAATAATGTGTCATCCAAATCGACTGCGATCAATCGAATCATGGCAGTCACACCCCTTCCTGAAATCAGCTTAGCACAGGGGCGTTGGTGGCAACAATATGCAACCTTGCCGACCAGCACAAGTCCGGTGAAAAGAATGCTCGGGCACTAAGCCGTCACAACCGTTAAATCTCGCCATGGCGGCCGACATCAATCAAGCGGATCGCGTCTGGTTCAACTCGGTAAATGAGCAGCCAATTACCCTTGATGAACAAAGCACGATCTGGTTTGCGTTTTTTGATCACGTGATCGTCATACTTTTCCGGCAGTGGGGTGCTGGTTTGTAAGTAAGCAAGAACTTGCTGAAAGTCAGCCTTAGTGAAGCGGCCGGCTTGTAGGAGTTGTTTGAGATGTTTTTTGAAGCGGGATTGTTCGATAAGGGGCAGGGAGGTGGGCATGGTAGGGACCTTTCTAAAAGTTTGGGTTAAGCATACTGCAAGAGGGGAGCAGGTGAAGAATAATAGTTGAGCAATTGTAAGCTCAGCAACAGAGAGTGTGACTTTCCAATTCACTGTGTTGAAGTTGGATACGTACTTAGCGCAAGCGCTAATTTACAAGCCGCTTTAACATATAACCAGCAAAGGCTTTTAACTCAACTGCCTGATATTCACTCACACGTCCACTTCCAGACTGGTATTCGTTTAACGCCATCTTGATGAGTGGACGCCATTTGGGGGATAACGTTGCTAGTGCCCACTCCCCACCGGAAGACTTTGATGTGACGAGCTGTTCATTTTTAAACGCCAATGCCCGGCATAGGTTTAAAATCGTATACATTGGCTGATCAATAATTGTAGTGTCTGCATTGCCAATGTCATAAAGAATACTTCTTAAATATGCTTGGGCAGGAACTGGTGCGAAAACTTCGGAGATTGGTTCTCCGGTTAAAACTTGACCACATTGATTGACGATCATCAAATGTGCCGTGAGATCGGGGTCGGTTCCGTGCATTTGATTAATATACTTTGCTGGTTCGCGCAAATACTCTTGATAGTGCATTTTTGAAAAATGAAAATCAAAGGGAACGGGTTCCGAAAAAGTAGATAGGTCTTGTTTAAGAAGAATGTGAAATTCCAATCCTTTTGCCGGACTCAAAGGCCAAAGCTTCTCAAGTGTTACATTCATGATACTGGCCTTAGCTTTGTTACTTAGCGGGCTATTGACGACAACAAGATAGTCTAAGTCGCTTACTGCCGGGTTGAAACAGCCCATGACATAGGATCCGTGCAAGTAAATACCGACTAAATTGGTGGTTAAGATGCTTGTATAACTGGTTTTTAAAAGTGTCAGTAATTGATTGGTTTTATCCACGCTTATTTCCCCTTCAGTCGGACTCGCTAGCTTTTTAGGCACTCAATAACAAGTTCAAAATAGGCAAGCTTATGAAAAATACCCATCCGCTAGTTTGACTTACGGGATGGGCGCTTTCACTCATTGATGTGCAGTCGTGTCCTGAGATGTTTCCGGTAACTTGATCGTTTCAACGCGCACATGCTGCGGATTTCCTCGAAGATACTCACTGATTTGTTCGGCACTTTTTTCTATGTTTGATTTTGACATTGAAAAATCCTCCTGCTTTCTGATTCACAACGATTGTATCTTAAAAGCCGCTGATTTTGTTAGCTTTTAATATAAGTAATTGACGACTTTCAAATAGTTTAGCGATTGAAGCCAAAAAGTAGTGTGTGAAAAGGCGGGAGAGCAAAGAGTTACTGGCTTCTCAAATGAAAAAACCATCGCGCCACAATCTGATACAGCACGATGGTTTGAAACTAGCTTCAACAAAAGACTCTTTCTTGTATTTACCCTTTTTAAACTTTTTCATCGGCACAACTCGGCCAACTGTCAGTTTGTTATCTTTTTTGGCTTTCACTTCAGGCGTTGATGACTCAGGCGCCAAACCCTTGATTTTTTCATCGACGGCTTCAGCAAAATTTTTGACTTGTTTTGCTGACCAGAGACCTTTATTGGCAGTTGAACGAATAAACGCTGCCAAGGCTTGTAAGACCGGTTTACGTTGATTTGCTTTGATGACTTCCTTGTCGCTTAGGATGAAGGTCAGGGTTGTTGAAAGTTCTTCCTTGGTCCACGCTTTTATTTCGTGATTGAACATCACCTTATTACTTTGCATGATTAGCAAAACTAACATGGTGAGCAGGTCGGGGTCTTCACTTTTTCCGGAAGACGATCCAAAGCGGATGATTCGATGAAACGCGAAAGTAAATCCAAAAGCGTTTGGGTTTGCGGTGAAGAGAAGTCAATGGCTTTTTCCTCGAATTCCGGGTCATTTTCGACGTCAGCTAATGCTTTTTCAATTTCGGCATCATAGCCATCATCCTCATCATCTACAGCTTCGTCATCATCGTCAAAGTAATGGATCATCGTCATCGTCATAATCAGCATAGTCGGCGTACTGGCTAATAGCAGCGTGGGTAGTGGTTTCGGTGAGTGCCTGGATGAGTGCCGTCATGAAATCATCGCTGGTGAGCTGAATCTTTTTCTGCTGAATCAGCCACATGATCATTGCGCGAATAACGTCTGCATCAAAGTCAATGTCAGCATATGGATCATCTGAATTCGCCGATGCCTCTAAAGTTTGTTCCAAGCCATCAACAATTTGGGGAATATCGAGTTTGGCAATGCTTGAGCGAAGATTTGCAAACGCGGTGGCGAAAAATGTTATGAGCGTCGAACGGGCTTGAGAAGTTGCCCCCCAACCCACGTCGTCTCTTGAAGCAGCTTAACAAAATTTGGAGTGGTGTGAAAATCGTCCCAATACTTATCAAGTTCACGGCCTGCGTGGCGCAACATTTTCGTTTCATAAGTTAACTTTTCTTTAGCCATTGCCCTGCTCCTTTATTTATAAGTGAGGCTACCATTAGCTTTAGTTTGGCAGGTGCAAGGAGGTGTGCCTAGTGGAGAACACGAGGGGATTTGGAGGGGATTTTGAAACCCATGTGGAACAGGTTGTTGCTGTGCCAGTTATGTGCGAAAAAAGATGATTCATAACAAATGGTATATATGGAATGATAAAGTAACAACTGATAAACTAAAACCAACAATGCTACGCGACGGCGGCTCTTTTTGAAGAAGGGGGTGGTGCTTATGGTGTAAAAACGATAAGACCGCAGAATTCTTTAGAAAGGAGCAGAAATGTCCGACTTCGAAGCTTTGAGCCTCATGATCATGGCCGCACTATTGTTAATCGCCGTGATCGAGTTGGTTCTAAAGCTAATCGATCGTGACTAACAAAAAAGCCGTCACGAAAGCTTGCAGGCCCGTGATGGCTTAATTTAGTCAGAATGAGCCGCCGTCAAGCAGCATTGTTGTTACAGAGGGTCGTTGGTTAGCAGCCAGCGACTCTTTTAGTACACTTTTATTTTCAGTGATCCGTGCAGAGATGTCAACATATTTGTTTAGGATTTGAGGCGGGAAAAAGAAAAATTACTAGCCTAGATTAATAACAAATGGTATATATGGAATGATAAAGTAACAACTGATAAACTAAAACCAACAATGCTACGCGACGGCGGCTCTTTTTGAAGAAGGGGATGGTGCTTATGGTGTAAAAACGATAAGACCGCAGAATTCTTTAGAAAGGAGCAGAAATGTCCGACTTCGAAGCTTTGAGCCTCATGATCATGGCCGCACTATTGTTGATTGCCGTGATCGAGTTGGTTCTAAAGCTAATCGATCGAGACTAACAAAAAAGCCGTCACGTCAGCTTAACGGGCTCGTGATGGCTTAATTAAGTTAGAATGAGCCGCCGTCAAGCAGCATTGTTGTTTCACGGGTCGCTGGTGTTTAGCCAGCGACTCTTTTTAGTACACTTTTATTTTCAGTGATCCGTGCAGAGATGTCAACACATTTTTCTCGGTGTTAAGAATTGAGAATACGATCGGGCTCTTTACATGTTAACGTTTTAACTGATAGAACAATCACAAATTGGCAAACATCAAGTTGCTAT
>NZ_JBVAYD010000032.1:0-32511 GCF_055413445.1 Lacticaseibacillus sp. 22
TTATGATTTTCTTGAAAAATGTTGAAACCGTATACAAAAGCCGGAATTATGCTATCATATTGCCATGAGTCAAAAATTGGTCTATGCGAAAGGGAGCTGCATCATGGATTTGTACAGTGAATTGACGGCCAAGTATCAAACGGTTCCGGCCATTGCCACCGAGATCATCAACTTGGAGGCGATTTTGAACCTGCCCAAGCCAACAGAGGCGTTTATGAGCGATATTCACGGGGAATATAATGCGTTTCAGCATGTTCTGCGCAATGGCAGCGGTAATGTGAAGAGCAAGATACGTTCATGTTTTCGGGATGAGATGACCGAGACGACTTTGCAGCGGTTTGCTTTTTTGGTGTATTACCCGTCGGAACGGTTGACTGCGATTCATCAGGAGCTGCAAGGGGATGATTTGCAGCAGTGGTATCTGACCACTTTTCGCCGGTTGATTCGCTTGCTGGCGTTTACCGCGACTAAATATACCCGTTCGAAAGTGCGTAAGGCGATGGCGCCGGAGTTTGTTTATATTACCGAAGAGCTGCTGTATAACGATGCGGACACGCCTGATAAGCTGGCTTATTATTGGCAGATTATTCGCAACTTGATTGTTTTGGAGCAGGCCGATGAGTGGATTGAGGCGACGTGTCGGACAATTCAGCGGCTGACGGTCGATCATTTTCACATTGTGGGTGATATTTATGATCGGGGGCCGGCGCCGGATCAGGTGGTTGAGAGTTTGATCAAGCGTGATCAGCGACATTCGGTGGATATTCAGTGGGGCAATCATGATATTTTATGGATCGGCGGTGCAGCTGGTTCGGCGTTGTGTATTGCCAATCTGGTGCGGATTTCAGCCCGGTACAACAACCTGAGCATTCTTGAAGATGTTTATGGGATTAATTTGCGCCATTTAGCACGCTTGGCGGAACAATATTATCAGGATAATCCGGCCTTTTCGCCTAAAATGGGGCGCTCGGATCGGCCAATTACCGAGGCGGAACGGTTACAAATCACCCAGATTCATCAGGCAATTGCCATGATTCAGTTCAAACTTGAAGGCCCGGCCATCAAGCGGCGTCCTGAATTTGAAATGGATCATCGGTTATTGCTGGACAAGTTAGCCGCGGATTTTTCCACGATTCAGTTGAATGGGCATACTTATCCCATCACCAATGGCTGTTTTGCGACGGTTGACCCGGCTGATCCTTACCGACTGTTGCCGGAAGAGCAGGAGGTCATTGATTCCTTAGTCGAGTCGTTCACCCATTCGGAAAAGTTGCATCGCCATATGGATTTTTTGATGGATCGCGGCAGTATGTATCTGCGGTATAATCGCAATTTGCTGTTACACGGGTGCGTGCCGGTTGATGAAGATGGCAATTTCATTGGTTTAACGATTGAAGGCACGACTTATACAGGCCGGCAGTTGTTTGACATGCTGGAAGCCAATTTGCGCCTCGCCTACAGTCAGCCCACGGAAAAAGCAGACTTGGCGACTGATTTGCTATGGTATCTGTGGACCGGTCCGAATTCGCCGCTTTTTGGCAAGCACGACATGACCACATTTGAGCGGTACTTTATCAAGGATCCCGCGACGCATGCAGAAGGCCGTAATGCTTATTATCACTTGCGCAAGGATCCTGATTTCATCAAAAAAATTCTGCGTGAGTTTGTGCTTGATCCGGAAGTCGGTCACGTGATTAATGGTCATACGCCGGTTAAAAAAGGAACCGATCCAATCATGGCGAATAACAAAATGATTGTCATTGACGGCGGATTTTCAAAGCCTTACCAAAAGACAACCGGTATTGGCGGGTATACTTTGTTGGATAATTCGTATGGCATGCAGCTGGTCACCCATCAGCCGTTTACAACCAAGGCCGATGCGATTGCCAATTTAACCGACATTATTTCCACGCGCCGAGTTGTTGAAACGGAGGCACGGCGCCGCACCGTGGCAGAAACCGATATTGGCACCGCGCTACAGGCTGAGGTGGAGGTGTTAAAACGGCGCCTTGCTGAGTTACGCAATGGTGACTAACCACGGTTTTAAAATGAGCGTTGTTTGTCAGCAAGCATTTTATCCCGTATAGTTATTAACATAATAAGTTAGAAACATGGATAACCATAGAAAGGGTGGCTTGATGCAAAAAACGATGCGACATCCGGTGCTGAAATGGCTGTGGATCATGGCGGCGCTTGCGCTTATTGCGGTGAGTATCAATATGTTTTACGCCCCGCATGCAGTGGCTGCTGGTGGCGCAACCGGGATCGCGATTCTGGTTCAGGAAGTGGCCGGGATTCAAGTTGGCTTAACCACCATGGCTGTTAATCTGCTGATGCTAGGGCTAGCATGGTTTTTCCTCGATCGCAGCACCTTAAAACGCATTCTTTTCGGCAGTTTCATGCTGCCATTACTTTTGTGGATCACGCCTGAGATTAACCTTGTGACCGATCGGCTATTGGCCATTATTGTCGGTAGTGTGGTATTTGCTTTTGGGGTCGGATTGCTTTACCAAATGGATGCTTCCAGCGGTGGAACGACGGTACCGCCGCTAATTTTCAAGAAATATTTTGGCTTGAAGCCGTCTATTATGTTACTGATCACGGATGTCATCGTTTCGCTCTTCAATATTCCGGTGTCAGGTGTTGAGGCCTTTATTCTTGCCGTATTTGCACTCACGATTACGAGTCTGGTCATGAATTATGTCGAAACCGGCTTTGACCGTAAAAAAGCCGTTTACATCATGAGCGATCAACTGGATATGTTGAAACAGCGGATTCGCGACGAAACGCCGCACGGTTTAACGGTGCAACCGGTTGTCGGCGGCTTTTCAGATGAAAACAGGGAGATGTTGATGGTCGTCGTTGAGCAAAGCGATTTCCGGCACCTGATTGAACTGATTCATGGTATTGATCCCGACGCCTTTATTCTGACCGTAGCTGCGACTGAAGTTCATGGTGGTAGTATTTGAGCTGCTAATCGGTTTTTCGAATTTTTAAAGGTTAACCATCATGATAAATTGCTCAGTGACGTGTTTTGTTCACTGGGCTTTTTTGTTGAAATGACGGGGATAAGCGCGCTGATCAAGGCCTAAAAATAACGATATTTATAAAATGCTGTAAACCAACTTTTAAAAAGATTCCTTTGATAATTTGGTTTTAAAAAACGGAAACTGCTTATCATCAAGTATTATCCTGATTATAAATAACAAAATCTACTTTTTAAAAGTAAGCATATTTGTTTACCTGCTTCATTAAATTGTGCATAATCTAAATCAAGAGATGGCCATCTCGAAGTTAATAGTGTGGTAAGTCATTTTGCAATATGGACTGGGGGAGTCTATATGTTTCGCAGAAGTCTGATCACTTTCGCTCTTGTATTGGGCGGGCTGTTTGGTACGACCACAGTCAGTCATACAATTCAGAGCCGAGACTTGGCCGGATTGCGCACCAGCACAAGGGAGAAAGCTAATGATGTAAGCACATCGAGCGATTTACTCAGAGCAACCGCTGCGGTGACGCCAGAAAAAGTTCAGGCGGCAGCGCATCCTAGTTGGAGTGTTCGCTCAGGTCAAGCAGTCGTTAAATCGTCTGACCCAACACCATCCGGCCAGACAAAAGTAAGTCAACCAAGTGCTGTTAGCGCGCCGGCAACCAATCAGACCGCTTCATCAACAAGTTCCGCTGCATCCGCTTCAAATGCGTCAGCCGGAACCGCAACCGCTGGCACATCAACCGCGCAATTTACTGTTGCAGCGGCACCAGCTAAAACCGCATCAGCCGTCACGAACCAATCAGCAACTCAACCAACCGCTCAGCCGCAAGCACAACCGGCGAAACCGGCAGCAGCTTATGCGAGTCGGGTATTAATGTTTGCCGGGGTCACCGTTCCGTACATTATTGGTAATGAAAGTATGGACGCCGCGCCAATGAACGGTGCCGCAACTTGGGGCGGTCAGGCAAACTACAGCAACGTCAGTGGGCAGAATACGCACTTTATCGGGCATAATCCCGGAGCGTTTGCTGCGATGCTTTCGCTTGGTATCGGTTCGCCAATTACGGTGACCGATGCCGCCGGAAGTCCGCGCACGTATCACGTTTATCGGTTAGTTCAGGTTTCGCCTGAAGCCGTTACAGCTGACGGTCAGGATCTTTGGAATGAAATTACCGGTACAGGTGGCGGTCAGCGCATTACGCTCCAGACTTGTGTTGGTGATTATTGGCGCTTAATTGCCTTTGCTCGCTAACAGGTGTGAATCAAAATCGTCAGTTTGTTTGGATGAGTTTTAGAAGAAAGATCGCGATATCAATGGCAATACAAAAGCAGCTGCCAGCGCATGAAGATGCGTTGACAGCTGCTTTTAATTTGCAGTTTGAAATCGGTGCGTGACGTTTGCTTTAATCAACGGGTACATTGACAATCCAGCCGTCTGGTGCAGGGACGTCGCCAAACTGAATACCCGTGAGTTCGTTATAAATCGCCTGAGTATGTGGGCCGACTTCGGTTTCGGAATAAAAGACATGTTCGTGATCGTTGTATGTGATGCTGGCGATAGGCGTAATGACCGCTGCAGTTCCGCACGCGCCTGCTTCACCAAACTGGTCTAAATCGGTAATGGCAATCTTGGTTTCTTCGGTTTTCATGCCGAAGCGATCATGTGCCAGCGCCAAGATTGAGTATTTGGTAATACTTGGCAGAATCGAAGGGGATTTCGGTGTTTTAAGGGTTTTACCGTCCTTAGAGATACCGAAAAAGTTAGCTGAACCCACTTCTTCAATATATTTATGTTCGATCGGGTCAAGGTAAATCGCATCGCCATAACCATGTTCATGGGCAAACTTTCCGGCTTGTAGCGAGGCCGCATAGTTACCACCGACTTTAGCCTGACCGGTGCCGTAGTGAGCAGCACGGTCATGTTGATCGGCCACCACAAACTTGGTTGGCACCATGCCGCCTTTAAAATAAGGACCAACCGGCATCGCGAAAACATCAAAGATATATTCTTTGGCGGGGGCAACGCCAATATTAGGGCCAACGCCAATTAACATGGGACGTAAGTATAAAGTTGCGCCGGTGCCATATGGCGGTACGTATTCATGGTTAGCGGCAACGACTTGTTTGACCGCCTCAATGAAGCGATCTTCAGGAAACGGTGGCATTAAAAGTTTTTCTGCTGAGTTGTGCAGACGGTGGGCATTTTGATCCGGACGGAAAAGCTGAATGCCTCCTGATTTGGTGCGATAAGCCTTGAGTCCTTCAAAAGCACCTTGCCCATAATGTAAAATTGGCGAACCTTCATTCAAAGTTAAGTTGGGATCACTTGATAAAGTGCCGTCATCCCAAGCGCCATCTTTCCAGTGGGCAACATACCGATAAGGCAGTTGCATGTAATCAAATCCTAGATTGTTCCAATCAATATCGACGCTCATCGTCATCCCTCCAGTGGGTGGTTGCGTGGGTTAAAACACAAGATTGACAAATCCCGAGATCGGTTTAGAAAACATTGTGTTTTCATTAAATAATATAGCCTATATGTTAGATTATTCTCACAAATAACTCAACCAAAAAAATTGTATTTACTGTTAATATTTTCCGAAAGCGGTTACAATTAACGGCGAGGAGGATTATATTCCTCTTGGCAGCAAGAGTGGTCAGATTTAAAAAAAGTGATCCGGTGAGCGTTTCTTGAGCCTTTTCATGGTCGTGCTGTTACACTTGTGGCGGAAGGAAATATTCGTGATGCTTGAACCACATGCAACGAGTCGGATGATGTGATTGGGGGAGTGATCATGATCCAAGGATTAAAAGATTGGTTATACCTCTTCAACTCAGGGCAGGATTTTCAAAGTTACAATCGGTTTGGTGCCCATGAAGTTTCACCTGGCAAATGGTCGTTTCTCGTCTGGGCGCCACATGCCCAACAGATTAAAGTTGTCGGCGATTTTAACGATTGGCGCGGCAGTCCGCTGACCCGGCAAGGAGAAACCGGCTGTTGGTACGGCGAACTCGCAGCCCAGAAAGGACAGTTGTATAAGTACAAGGTGGTCGGTCCGGATGGGGCCACACATGAAAAGATTGATCCATATGGGTTTGGATTTGAACGTAAGCCAGGCAGTGCTGCCCGACTGCTTGATATTCCGCGAATCAAATGGCATGACGATTCGTGGCTAAGCAAACGCAGTAAGTGGCGGCCATATGCTGAGCCCCTGGCAATTTATGAGGTGCATTTAGGTTCTTTTATCCGCGACACGCACGCCGGTCCGGATGGCGGGTATATGACCTATCAAGATGCGATTGATAAGCTGATTCCTTACGTTAAGGAATTGGGGTATACCCATATTGAGTTTTTGCCGTTGATGGAGCATCCGCTTGACGCTTCATGGGGCTATCAGCTGATGGGTTACTTTGCCCCGACAAGCCGTTTTGGCGACCCGGCAGATTTCCTCAGGTTTGTCGATGCTGCTCATGTGGCCGGGTTGGGCATCATCATGGATTGGGTGCCAGGACATTTCATTAAAAATACCGATATGCTCGCTCAATTCGATGGTACCCCAACGTTTGAATATACCGATCCGCACCGCGCCGAAAATGTTCGCTGGGGAACCTGGAATTTTGATTTAGGCAAAGCACAAGTGCAAAGTTTTCTGATTTCCAGCGCGATGTATTGGCTTGATCATTGTCATCTTGATGGGCTGCGTGTTGATGCGGTTTCGAATATGCTGTACATGGATTATGACGCCGGCAAAGAAAATGATCGCAATCGGTTTGGCGGCCGCGATAATCTTGAGGGCATTGCCTTTTTGAAGCAGCTGAATACGAAGGTGTTTGCCAAGCATCCGGATGTTTTGATGATGGCGGAGGAAAGTTCAGCCTATCCTAAGGTGTCAGCGCCGATTAATATCGGTGGCCTAGGGTTCAATTACAAATGGAACATGGGCTGGATGAACGATACGCTGAAGTTCTTTGAAGAAGATCCGGTTTATCGCCACAGTGATATGAATTTATTGACGTTTTCATTTATGTATATGTATAACGAACAGTTCGTTTTACCGTTTTCCCACGATGAAGTCGTTCACGGGAAGAAGAGCCTGATGCACAAGATGCCTGGCGATCGGTACAACCAGTTTGCCAATCTACGCACCATGTACGTGTGGCAAATGACGTTTCCGGGGAAAAAGCTATTATTCATGGGCAGTGAATGGGGTCAATTCCTTGAATGGCGTGACTGGAGCGAGCTTGAGTGGGTTGATTTGAAAGACCCGATGAACCATAAAATGCAAACCTTTACGAAAACGCTGAATCATATCTATACAAACCGACCGAGTCTTTGGCAACAGGATCATGAACCACTTGGCATTAAGATCACAATGGCGGATGAACCGGATGTCATGAGTTACATCCGTTATGGCAAGCAAAAAGATGACTTCACGGTGGTTGCGTTAAATTTTGTCCCGGTGCAAAAAGACCACTTCCGCGTGCCAGTCCCAAGCTTGGGCACGTACACGATTCTTTTAAATACGGAAAGCCTTGATTTTGGCGGTACCTGGACCAAGTGGCAGGCGACTTTAACCGCCCAGCTAGGTGATCAATACGGCGAGCCGGCTTGGTTAGATGTGATTTTGCCAGCAATGGGCGCGTTACTAATTGTTCCCAAAAAACTGCAGCCGTTGCCTAAAAAGTTGGCGACCAAGCACCATCAGCGGCCAGCCGCACTTTCCGGAAAGCAGCCGCCACTGGCAATTTCAAATCAGGAACGACCGGCCATCAGTCATCAACGCGATTGGGGGACGGCGCCTGCCCGAACGCAACCGGTGAAAAAAGACCTGATTGTTAAGAAGCATAAGAAGAAGTGAGGGGGGAAGGCGCAAGTTGCGCCGTCATCATGAGTACTGAAATGTTAGGTATCATTCTCGCTGGGGGTCAAGGCACACGGTTGGGTAAACTAACCAAAACCACTGCCAAGCCCTCGGTACCTTTTGGAGGTCGCTATCGGATTATTGATTTCACCTTAAGTAACTTGGCTAATTCAGGGGTGAATACGGCAGGTGTCATTACCCAGTATCAACCGCTTGAATTGAATCGGCATATTCAAAACGGGGCGAGCTGGGGACTCAACGAGCGTGGCGCCGGGGTTACGATTCTGCAGCCATACGCGTCAAGTGAAGGCGAAAAGTTCTTTGAAGGTACAGCGCACGCGATTTATCAAAATATTGCGTATATCGATTCTTATAATCCGCAATATCTACTGATTCTATCCGGTGATCATATTTATAAAATGGATTATCAGGCCATGTTGGATTACCACAAGGCCAAAAAAGCCTCATTGACCGTGGCGGTTATGCCGGTTGCCAAAGACGAAGCCAAGCGGTTTGGAATTATGAACACCGATGACACGGATCGGATTATCGAATTTGAAGAAAAGCCAGCTAAGCCTAAGAGCAACTTGGCTTCAATGGGGATTTACATTTTCAACTGGCCAACCCTTAAACAGTATTTGACTGAAAGCTATGCGACTGATGGGGCGATGGAAGACTTTGGGCACGATGTCATCCCAGCCTACCTGACCCATAACGAAGCCAGCTATGCGTATGCGTTCCGTGGTTATTGGAAAGATGTCGGGACGATTCAGAGTCTGTGGGAAGCCAACATGGAATTCTTGAATCCGAATAATCCATTGAACATCGGCAATCGCAACTGGCGGATTTTCAGCCAAAATGAAGCTTTGCCGCCAATGTTTTTAACCAAGACCGCAAAAGTATCAGGCTCCATGATTGTGGATGGCTGCTATGTTGCCGGTGCCATTGAGCACAGTATCCTGAGCCAGAATGTCAAGATTGGCGAAGGTTCCGTGATCAAAGACAGCATGATCATGCCAAACGCCGTGATCGGCAAGAATGTCACTGTGGATCATGCGATTGTTGGTGAGAATGCGATCATCGGTGATAACGGTAAGGTGATTGGCAAACCGGACGAAATTAGTGTTGTTGGTTATGGGGAAGTTCTAGGAAGGACTGAAAAAGAATGAGAAAAGGCGATTTAGCAGCAATCATTGATCTGAATGAAAAAGATGACCAAATTCAGCCATTGACAGCAGCCCGCCCGATTGGAACGCTGCCATTTGCTGGGCGTTATCGTCTCATTGATTTTCCGCTGTCGTCATTGGATCATGCAAATGTCCGCAGTGTGGCGATTTTCCTGCCCAAGTCGGGTCGCAGTGTCACGGATCATATCCGCAGCGGCTCAACCTGGAATATGGACCAGATAACAGGTGGTGTTTTCACGTATCCGTACATGGCTGGCCGCGATTATGAAGATCCGCAGCTGCGGGCACGGTATTTTGACGATTATCTTCAGTTTCTGCGTAAAAGCAGCGCTCAATATACCATTATCATGGGAACCCAAAATGTCGCCAATGTCGATATTGATGCGATTGTGGCATACCATCAAGCTGGTGAAAGTCCGGTAACGGCGGTGTATAAGAATCTGCCGGAAGCCGCCATGCAACCGGAAGACCTGACTTTGGATATGACCGAATTGGGAACCGCAAGCTCGGTTGTTCCGGCCGCGGAGAATCGGGGCCACCTTAAAGAAGGCAAGATTCCGGCGTTCATGGATATTTACCTGATCGGCACGATTGACTTGATTGATTTGCTCACCGATTCTTCGGAAGCGCCGACTTTTAAACGTCTGCCACAGATTATGCGGGAAGCGGTTTTGCAAAACAATGCCAACGCGTTTGAATATACCGGCTTTTTGGCCAAACTCAATACGATCAAGCGTTACTTTGACGCCAACATGAGCATGTTAGAAGACCAAAACTACCAAGCCTTGTTATATAGTGCTAACTCGATTGAAACCAAGAATAAGAACGAAATCCCGACATTTTTCTCAACCGAATCCCATGTTGCCAACAGTTTGTTAGGGACCGGTGATTTTATTGAAGGAGAAGTCAATCATTCGATTCTTTTCCGGAATGTGCATATTCATCGCGATGCCTTGGTGGATCACAGTATTGTGATGCAAGGCACCAAGATCGGGACCGGTTCCAGCGTGAAATACGCAATTTTAGACAAAGGTGTTATCATTGGACCGAATCTGGCTTTGGAAGGCACACCGGAAGAACCATTAGTGTTTGCCAAGAATCAGAAAGTCTTTCAACCAGATGGCCAGGGGGTGACGGCCCGTGCTTAAAGTACTTTTTACCGCAGCCGAAAGCGCGCCGTTTTATAAAACCGGGGGCTTAGGCGATGTTACCTATGCATTGCCTAAAGCCATTAAGAAACAAGGCGTTGACATTCGGGTGGCAATTCCTTTTTACGAACGCAAATTTCCAGCGAAGTATTTGCCTAAAGTCAAAAATCTGACCCATTTTACGATTGAAATAGGCGGACAACCGGTTTATGTCGGCCTTAAAACAATTAAACTAGGCGATGTCACCTATTATCTGATTGATAACCGACAATATTTTGATCGTGACGGCTTATACGGTTATTGGGATGACGGCGGTCGGTTTGGCTTTTTCCAAATGGCCGTGATTGAAATGCTGCAGGTGATTGAGTGGATTCCCGATATCATTCATGCCAATGACTGGCACACAGCGTTCATTCCGGTGCTATTGAAAGAAAAATATGGCTGGATTCAACCTTATCAAGCGATTAAAACGCAGCTAACCATTCATAATCTGCAATTTCAAGGGTGGTTTCCGCCGTCGATTCTGGACACGGTGTTTGGTATCGGGCGGCAAAGCTTTAATGATGACGGCTTTGCCCAGGACGGCTCGGTGAACTGGCTAAAAGGCGGGATTAACTTTGCTGATCTGGTTTCGACCGTTAGCCCTAGTTATGCTCAGGAGATTCAATCACCAGCATTTGGCGAGCATTTGGATGGCACTTTACGCAAACAAAGTGGTAAATTAGTCGGGATCTTGAACGGCATTGATGATGAAGTCTACAATCCGGCAACCGACCCGCATTTGACGTATAACTACAGTGCCAAGGATTTAAAAGGCAAAGCGAAAGACAAACGCGTTTTGCAAGAAGAAATGCATCTGCCGAAACGTTCGGATCCGCTTTTTGCGATGGTGAGTCGGCTGACCCGGCAAAAAGGGGCCGATTTGCTCGTTGATGCCTTAGAAAACTTCCTGGTTCAAAATAACGTCCAGGTCGTAATCCTCGGTACCGGCGATCGCGACTTGGAAGAGGATCTTCTGTCGTTGCAAGATCGTTTCCCAGGGCAACTGGCGGTTCGAATTGATTTTGATGAAGCGTTGGCGCAACGAATTTATGCTGGGGCTGATTACTTCATGATGCCAAGCGCGTTTGAGCCAAGCGGATTGGCGCAGATGATGGCGATGCGTTATGGTACGTTACCGATTGTGCATGAAACCGGGGGCCTGCGTGATTCTGTCACGCCATACAATGCCGAAACTGGCGCTGGCACCGGTTTTAGTTTCTGGGATTACAATGCCGGCGTGTTGGCCAAGATTCTGTGCATGGCGAAGCACGTTTATTCCGATGAGCCAAAAGTTTATGCCCGCCTGCAACAACAGGCTATGGCAATGGACTTTGATTGGCATCATTCGGCGGCGGCTTACTTGAAGGGGTATAATCGCATCCTAGGTAAAGCATGAGTGTCATCGCGAGGTCATGTCGAATGAAAGTCGCAGCCGACAAGACGGCATTTCGTCTTAGCTGCGGATCGGACATTCGATGAGACCTCGTTGTTCATGTTCGCCAAAATGGTTGCGATGGTTTAATTTTGATGAGGTGTATATTTGATGGCATTAACAAAGGAACAATTCATCGCAGACTTTAAAGACATGGCCTTGAAAATGTATGCGGCACCGCTTGAAGACCTATCTTCACAACAGCTTTATCAGGCATTGGCCTTGTTGACGCGGACATACATTGCCCAACCTTGGGCTGACACCAAGAAGCGGTATGATCAAGAAGAGACCAAACAGGTTTATTACTTTTCAATCGAGTTTTTACCGGGTCGGCTGTTGCAGTCTAATTTGCTGAATCTGGGTATTTTGGATGCGGTTGAGGCAGGGTTACATGCCTTGGACTTGCATCCGCAGAAGATTTTTGATGCCGAGGCGGATCCTGGGTTAGGCAACGGTGGGCTGGGACGATTAGCGTCGGCGTTCATGGATGCGATGGCCAGTGTGGGGATGGCCGGCAATGGCAATGGCATTCGCTATCAATATGGGTTATTTAAACAAGCCTTTGTTAACGGTTATCAAGTTGAACTGCCAGATGATTGGATGCGCAATGGGTTCCCATGGGAGACGCGCAAGGAAAATCGGGCGGTCACGATTAAATTCGGCGGCTGGGTGGAATTAAAACCAAGTCGCAGCGGTAATTTGCGGGTGATCTATCACCAAACTGACGATGTGCTAGCCGTGCCTTATGATGTTGCCATGGTCGGGTATCACAATGGCGTCGTGAACAATCTGCGGCTATGGTCCGCTGAAGCGCCGATTAATGCCGGCTCGCGGTTTACCTTGGAACAAAAAGAACGCATCAATCAAATCACCCAGATCCTGTATCCGGATGACTCTGACAATGCCGGAAAAGAATTGCGGTTGCGCCAAGAGTATTTCTTCACCAGTGCCGGAATTCAGAGTATTGTTCGTCATTACCGGCGGACGCACAACAGCATGGCGGGGTTTGCCGATCGGGTTGCGATTCATATTAATGACACCCACCCGGCGATGGCGATTCCTGAGTTGATGCGGGTTTTGATGGATGATGAACATGTCAGTTGGAACGAGGCATGGCGGATTACATTAAAGGTTATGAGTTACACCAACCATACGTTGCTATCCGAAGCACTTGAAGTCTGGCCGATTGATATGTTCAGTGGTCTGTTGCCGCGGATTTATCAAATCGTTCAGGAAATCGATCGGCGCTTCCGTCTGGCCTTTGTTCCGCAGTTTGGGCAAGCCATGATTGATCGTATTGCTCCTTTAGGTAACGGGCAGGTACGGATGGCTTACTTAGCAACCATTGGCTCCCACGCGATCAACGGCGTGGCCCCGATCCATAGTGAGTTATTGAAAAAAGATGTTTTGCACGACCTGTTCGAGATTTTTCCGGAGCGGTTCAATAATAAGACCAATGGCATTACCCCACGGCGCTGGATTCAAATCGGCGACCGTCCGCTGGCGCACTTACTGGATAAAAAAATTGGCACTACCTGGCGGAAAAATCCGTTGGCATTGCGGAAGTTACATGATTTCAGCGATGATCCGCACTTTTTGTCCGACCTGAATGCCGCTAAAGCCGAAAATAAACGGGCATTGGCTAAGTACATCGATCAAACCGTGCACGTTAAGGTTGACCCGGATGCTATTTTCGATGTGCAGATTAAACGGCTGCATGCTTATAAACGCCAGCTTTTACATGTATTAGGAATTTTAGATGCGTATTTAGCGCTTAAACGCGGTGAAAAACGACCGAAACGCCTGCATATTTTCGGAGCCAAGGCCGCACCCAGTTATGTGTATGCTAAAGAGATCATCAAGGTTATGAATGCGGTAGCGGATATGGTGAACGGTGATCCGGAAGTCAGCCCTTATTTGCAAGTCGTTTTCTTACCTAACTACGGTGTGACGATGGCTGAAAAGATTATCCCTGCTGCTGATATCTCCGAACAGATTTCCACAGCTGGGAAAGAAGCCAGTGGCACCAGTAACATGAAGCTCATGAGTGCCGGTGCGTTAACCTTAGCAACTCTGGATGGGGCCAACATCGAGATTAAAAATGCGGTGGGCGATGATAACATCGAAATTTTCGGCTTAACCGAAGACGAGATTGCCGGTTATTATCGGCGCGGTGATTACCGGGCCCGCGACTTTTATGAAAAGGATCCGCGGTTGCATGCGGTGTTGGATATGCTGGTTAATGGTCAGATTCCGGGAATTGAAACGGAAGGCCGCGATATTTTCAATTCCTTGCTGACGTATAACGATGAATATTTTGTGTTAGCTGACTTTGAAAGTTATTTAGCCGCTAATGCCAAGCTGGATGCCTTGTATCAACAGCCGCAAGCCTGGGCGAAGAAGGCGTTGGTGAACATTGCAGAAAGTGGGCGCTTTTCCGCAGACTTTACGGTTCAGCGCTATGGTCACGATATTTGGCATGTGGTCCCGCAAACGCCAGAAGATGATGGCTTGGGCAACTGATGCGTCACATGGAGGAAAAAGATGTTTCAATTTGATTCATTCACCGATCGGCAGCCTTTTGGGGCAGTTCGGAAAGCAACAACGATTCATTTCACGGCTAAAGCTGACGGTGCGGTGACGCAAGCCTCGCTGATTATCATGCCGGATGGGCGCGGGGATCAAACCGAGACATTGCCAATGACCAAAAGCCCGAATGGTTATACGGTGAGTTTTGCCCCGCAGACGGCTGGTTTATGGTTTTACCATTTTGAACTGCAAACCGATGAAGGCCGCCAACGCTTTGGTGCGGTTGATGGCGGTTTTGGCGGGATCGGGCAGGTTTATCCGGAAAATGCCGATGTGAACAGTTATCAGCTGACCGTGGTCAATGAGTTTGACCCAGTGCCGGAATGGTATCGGCATGCGCGGTTTTATCATATTTTCGTGGACCGGTTTAATAACGGGAATGCGGATGGCCACGTCAACGCACCGAAAGCCAATTCTTTTATCTATGGGCGCCAGTCGGATCGGCCAATGTATATTCGCGGTACCAATGGCGAAGTGTTGCGCTGGGATTTTTATGGTGGTAACTTAACCGGTATTCAGCAAAAATTGCCGCTGTTAGCTGCACGGGGGATTAATGCGCTTTATCTGAGTCCAATTTTTCAGGCGCGTAGCAATCACCGCTATGATACCGGTGATTATTATGCGATTGATGAAGTGTTAGGTACATTGCATGATTTCAAGCAGTTTCTGGCGGCGGCTCATCAGCTGGGGATGCATGTGATTCTGGATGGTGTGTTCAATCATGTCGGTGCCGACAGCCGGTATTTCAATGCCGTGAACGAATATGACGATGTTGGTGCGGCGAACAGTCTGGATTCACCGTACGCATCGTGGTTTTCATTTAAAAGATTTCCTGATGACTATAACAGCTGGTGGGGGGTTAAAGACCTCCCGGCGATTAATAAAGACAATCAGGATTTTCACAATTTTATTGCCGCTAAAAAAGATTCGGTGATCAGTTATTGGACCGATCTGGGCGTGGATGGCTGGCGTTTGGATGTCGCCGATGAGCTGACTGACGACTTTATTCATCAAATTCGGACGACATTGGATCAGTTTCCTGACCGGGTTTTGATCGGTGAGGTTTGGGAAGATGCATCGAATAAGCAGGCTTATGGCAAACGCCGCCAGTATTTTGAAGGTGGCGAGCTGAACGCCGTGATGAATTACCCGTTGCGGTCGATGTTGATTGATTTTGTCAACGGTCAACTCAGCGCGGCCGGTTTTGTCCGCCAGTTAATGACGCTCAAGGAAAACTATCCGCCCAATGCGTTTGCGTTTAATTTTAATAACATTGGCACGCATGATACGGCGCGAATCTTGACCGTGTTGAATGGTGATCGGCGTAAGTTACAATTGATTGTGTCACTTCTTTATTGGCTGCCGGGGGTACCTTGTCTTTATTATGGCGATGAGGCAGGATTAACCGGCGGCAAGGATCCGGACAACCGCGCCTTTTATCCATGGGGGCACGAAGATCAAGCCATTTTGGATATGTATCAGATTGCGTTACAGACGCGGATCGATCAACCAGCCTTAGCAGCCGATGCAGCATTTTTCCCGTTCACGTTTGAAGACAGCCTCGGCTTTGTCCGGCAAAACGAGGCCCAGACGTTGGTCGTCTTAGCCAACCCCACCTGCTCGCCTCAGGTTTTACAAGATCCGAATGCCAAGCTCGTTCCGGCTAATCTGCGGTCACTTTTGCCAATGGGAACCATGGTGCCGCCTGGAAGCGTGATTTGGCAGGCTATCTAAAAAGTCGGGATTGTAGCTATAGGTAGCTGTTAGAGGTGCTAAATTAGAGATCGCAAAAAGCAGCAACCAAAAAATGGCTGCTGCTTTTTGAGTCGCCAGTTAAAACGGTTGATCTACATCGTCACCGCAAGCGTTTCGCGTAATCCGCTAGTTTGATAAACACGGGTGTCTTTGGTGACAAAAATCGCTTCCTGACCTTCTGCTTCGATCGCATCGTAACCAGCCGGGACGCCAGCGTAGAAACCGACTGAAGATAACACGTCACCGATAAGACCATTATCGGCAATGACAGTGATGCTGGCCATGTTCGACTCGACCGGATAACCGGTATTAGGATCGATAAGGTGGTGGTATTCTTTGCCGGCAATCTCTGAATGGCGTTCAAAAATGCCGGTTGTCACAACGGCTTTTGGCTCGGTTGTCAGCGTTGCAATGCTGCGCTGGCCGGGATGGCGGGGATCCGCAATTGGCCACTGCCACAAAGGAATGCCACTGGCCGCTTTACCAACGAGGCGCTGGTTGCCACCTAAGTCAATCAAGCCGCCTTCAACCCCGGTTTTATCCCATAAATCATAGACTTGGTCGACAATAAATCCTTTGGCAATTCCGCCAAGATCCAAAACCATTCCTTCTTTAGGTAAAAAGACGGTTTGATTTTCCGAATCAAGCTCGACTAGATTCGGGTCGGTTAAAGCTAGGGCTGCATTAACTTCACTGGCGGATGGAACACGCGCATCGGCAAAGCCAATTCGCCATAACTTGACGATCGGGCCGATTAACGCATTGTAGCCTAGACCACGTTTGCTCCAGGCTACTGCTTGGGCGATGAGATTAAACACCGGTCGTACCGGAATGTGGACCGGTGTTTTACCGGCCTGGGCATTAATCATGGTTAGCAACGATTCGTCATCATAAAGCGATAGCAAATGCGCATAAGCCTGAATCATACTGACACTTTGATTAAGTAATTCGTTGGCACCATCGGCATAAACGGTTAACGTATTGTCCGCACCTAAGCCGTGAAAGGTTGTTGTCGTTGTCATATTGCACCTCCAAGTAGTCATTGATTATCCTAATGCATAGTATGAACGGTTTGCATATTTGTTGCAATCGTTATGATTTCAGGTATTATTCGTTGTGAATGTCAATTGATTCACCGCGTGTGCTCAGCGCAATTCATGAGGAGGCCAACTATGGCGGCATATAGTTCAGCACAACAGGAAGCATTAAAAGAATTCAAGCAGGATATCGGCCACTTAAATGCCTTATCCAATTCAAGTCGGCAAAAGCTGATTATGATTCTCGGTGCGGCCGATAATCACGTAGGCGTTAGTGTTAATGATCTGGCTGATGCAATCGGATTATCGCAGCCAGCTACCTCGCATCATCTCAAACATCTGAAAGATATTGGGATGGTTGGATCCCGCCGTGAAGGCAATATGGTTTATTATTATTTGACCTTAAACGATACAATTGCCCGGCTTGAGCGGTTAACCAACGCCTTGAAGCGCCAGATCGCCCAAGTGTGACAAAAGTCGTATTGTTCAGCGTGAACCATGGCTAATGCAAATAACAGGTTATTCCTATGTAAAAGTTTTGTAAGAAAGCGCTTGATGCCGTTAAAAAACGTGTTTAAACGATGATTAAAATCAATTTTGCTTTATAATAGCCTCTAATGACTTTTCTGACGAGGGGGAATTAGTATGGATGCTGGTCGCAATATTTTAAAAGATGAACAACGCCGATTTGCCCGTCTGAAAAGTGCCCAGCATGCAGCGGCGTTGAATCTGGTCGTTTATGGTGGTTTAACAGTGGCCGAATTGTGGATCGCGCAATTAGCACATTCCCGGGCATTGGCGGCAGATGGCTTGAATAATCTGACAGGTGTGGCTTCGGCGCTTATCTTATTATGGGGGCTGCAAGTTTCCCAGCAACGACCTGACAGTGAGCATCGATTTGGGCACTGGCGATTTCAAACGATTGCAACCTTATTTTCAGGTCTGATTATGTTAGTCGTTGGTCTGGACGTGGTGCTTGATGGCTACCATGGCTTGCAGGCATGGTACCAAGGTAAAGTGCAAGTGCCCGGTGTTTTGGCGGTTTACGTGAGCCTAGCTGCGGGGGTGGCCATGGCGAGTGTTTCGTTGATGAATCATATTCGCGCCAAGCAACTGGACAGCAGCGTTTTACGGACAGCGTCTAAAGATAGTTTTTCCGATGCTGCGACTAGCGGTGGGACTTTATTGGCCATTCTAGGTGCGAAAGCTGGGTGGCTGTGGCTGGATGGCGGCGCAGCGATTGCGGTCGGCCTTTTGATTTTATATGCCGCTTGGACAATTCTTCGTGACGCCATTTTTGAATTGACAGATGGGTTTGACACCAAGAAAATTGCGGCTTATCGGCAAACAATTACGCAGGTTCCGGAGTTCTCGGGGTTCAAAGCATTGAAGCGCGTTATGCCGGCGATGCGGTGCTGCTGACGATCGGCATTCGGGTGGATCCGAAGATGACCGTGGCGGATTCTTATGAATTAGGCGAACGAGTCGAACGCAAATTGATGGATGCGTACGATATTTTGGATGCCGATGTAAAAACTTATCCGGCCGATTTACCACCGGAAGATGCGCCGCAAGATCCGTAAGCTTGCGGTGGATTTTCCGAAACGAGGCTTTTGGGAGTTAGCGCGCGGTTTTCGTGGATGAGTTTAACGACTGCCTCTGTACAAATAGCGTGCATGTGTTAAAATTTGAGCTATAAAATTTACCAGCTGAGTCGCAGTAGTGTTATCTAGGTAGGCTTTCAGAAAAACGGTGGTTGCTGCAAACCGTTCCACCTGATAGCACGAATTACAGCTCAATGAATTCTGGCCGCGGGTCATGCCGATATCCATGAGAGTGATGCAAAGCATAATTTGGGTGGTACCGCGGTGAAAGTCGTCCCTGATCTTAGTTGATCAGGGACGACTTTTTTCGTAATCAGGTACATTTTGGCTCGAGGCTAACGTGCTGATCATGCTAGCCATATCGTAACGAGGAGGATTTTTCTAATGACAGAAACACAGCAAGGACAGATTTTAGATGAATTAAAGTGGCGGGGTGCGCTGAATCAGCTGACCGATGAAGCCGGGCTGCGCAAGTTAACCGAAGAAAAGGCGGTTAGCGTATACTGTGGTACCGACCCAACCGGCGATTCTCTGCATGTCGGTCATCTGATTCCTTTCATGATTCTCAAGCGCTTCCAGTTAATGGGACATCGACCGGTCATTTTAATCGGTGGCGGAACCGGTTCGATTGGGGATCCATCTGGCCGCAACTCGGAAAGGGTCTTGCAGACAATGGAGACCATTGCGACGAACAAGAAGAAACTGACGGCGCAGATGGAGAATCTGTTTGGAACCGACGATTTTCGAATTGTGGACAATTACGATTGGCTTTCCAAAATTTCGATGCTCGACTTTTTACGGGATTACGGTAAGTTGTTCTCGGTGAATAATATGCTGAATAAGGAAGTCGTGGCAAGTCGGCTTGAGACTGGCATTTCTTACACTGAATTCACCTACCAGATTTTACAGTCGGTTGATTTCCTCCATTTGTTTAAGCATGAAGATGTGCAGCTGCAAATCGGTGGGGCGGATCAGTGGGGGAACATCACGGCCGGCATTGATTTGATTCACCGATTTGAGGGACCTGACGCCCGTGCTTACGGCTTGACCAATCCGCTGATGTTGAAAGCGGATGGTACTAAGTTCGGTAAATCAGCTGGCGGAGCGGTTTGGCTGGATCCGGAAAAGACGTCACCATACGAGTTCTACCAGTTCTGGTTTAATCAAGACGATGCGGATGTCGAAAAATTCCTCAAGTTCTTCACGTTCCTATCTCGTGATGAAATTGCCGAGTTGGTTGAGGCCACTAAGACGCATCCGGAAAAACGTGCAGCTCAGCGTGAATTAGCCCGTGCCGTTACCAAGTTTGTTCATGGACAAAAAGCAGTTGATCAAGCCGAAAGTATCAGTGCGGCACTTTTCTCAGGCGATGTTGCGGATTTAAGTGCTGATGATATTAAGAAAGGTTTTAAGCAATTTCCAACGGTTGAAGCGCCGCAAACGGCAGAAAACATTGTGACCTGGTTGGTAGATACCACCAAGATCGAACCAAGTCGGCGGCAGGCCCGGGAAGATATTCAAAACGGTGCGATCACCATCAATGGCTCCCGTCAACGCGACTTAGACTTTGAAGTTGATCCAAGCACGCATTTTGATGGTCAATATGTCATCGTCCGGCGCGGAAAGAAGCGGTACTTCCTAGTTGAAATCAAGTAATTCGGTTACGGTGAGACGATGAATGAAGCTAGGTAGCGAGTCGCGGCTACTTTCAATCCGGTTAGCATTAAATGACAAAATAAGCAGGAAGTCAGGAGTAAAGAGCCGCTTTTATTCCTGACTTTTTTTAAATTTAAAAACGCAAATATAACTTAGAAATAAAATGGTTATTAAAATGATCATAAAGTGCTGCTGAAGTAATCGCAAAAGTATTCTGATGGTAACCACCCTGTAACGAGTTTGTAACAGTTCAGTGTTAGTGTGAACCTTGTGAACAAAATGAGAGCAGGAGTGGCGATAAAATGAGATTAAAGCAATTGGTTACGGGTGCCATCACGGTTGCAACATTAGCCGGTGTTGGGGTTTCGGGTTTCGCGGCAACAACCGTTCATGCGGCAGACGACAAAGCGAGCCTGCAAGCGCAAAATGACGATTTGTTGAAACAGGTTCAGACTGCCAACGAAAAAAGCGCCAAATTGAACAACGAGGTTTCCAATAAGGTTCTGGCGATTCAGGATGCCGAAGCCAAGATCAAGGACAGTCAGGCCAAGATTGCTGATTTCGCAGCACAACTGACAAAAGCCAATCAGGAAGTCAGCAAGCGTAAGAGCAATTTGAAGGATCAGCTGATTTCTTTGCAAAAGCGTGCCGGCGACTCGGTTACTGGCAATGTCTATTTTGACTTCATTTTGAACTCCGACAGTCTGACAGATCTTGTCGGCCGGTCATTGACAGTTAGCAAGTTGAGTCAAGCCAGCGCCGAAGCTTTGCAAGCCGTTAAAGACTCCGAAGCCAAGGTTAAAAACCTGAAAGCTGCTCAGGAAGCTAACCAAAAGAACCTGGTTGCAACCAAGAGCCAGCTTGAAAGTGATAAAGCCAAGATTGATGGCTTAAAGGCGGATGCTGATAAGGCAGCTGCCGATGCTCAACAAACGATTGATGCTAACAAAGAAAAGCTGGCAGCCATGGCCGCTGATGAAGCTGCCAAAGCTGAGGCGGCTCAAAAAGCAGTGACAGCCGTTGCTAGTTCCACCGCTAGCGCATCAAGCACTTCTGCTTCCTCTAGCACAACCGCTTCTTCAAATAGTCTCGGCTCTAGTAAAGCTGCATCTTCTCAGGCTCCCGCTTCAGCTGGAAGCAGCACAGTTTCCGTTTCCGGTGGCAGCATCGCCGGTAACGCCGCTAAATACCTCGGCGTACCGTATGTTTACGCCGGCACATCACCTGCTGGGTTTGACTGCTCAGGCTTAATCTATTACGCAGCTAAAGAAGCCGGAATTAGCCTGCCACGTACCTCTCAGGCGCAAAGCACACTTGGCTCATATGTTTCGGTTTCCGATCTCCAGGCTGGCGACTTGGTCTTCTGGGGTAGCGTTGGTAATGCTTATCACGTTGGCGTTTATATCGGTAACGGCCAGTACATCCACGCACCGGAGCCAGGACAAAACGTTACGGTTCAAAGTGTTGCTTACTTTGCACCAAGCTTCGGCCGTCGTCTCTAATTTATCGTTCACATCCTGCAAATAGTAACTAAAAGATCGGTCATGGCGACCGGTCTTTTTTAGTAAGCGCGAACAGGAGCGCTTAGCAATCGGAGTGTAAGTGGCCTCTAGCCTAAATGGCTGGTCTTTGGCCATTTAGGCTAGAGGTCCTTACACGTAGATTGCTGCGACTGTGAGCGCGTTATAGAACGCAATGTCTGTTCTCTTAATTGCCTAAATAAGAAACTTTACTGCCTACTAGCCACTTTCTGAAGTCAAATAGCCTTGGGCGTGATGGCTGGGCTTTGGCCATTGCGACCAAGGTCCTTACACGCAGATCCCTGCGCCGGTGAGCGCGTTACGATTACGCGAGCCTGAACATATCCATTGAGTATGAATGTATGCGACAATAGAACTCATTAAAGCGTTCATCAACGTTGATGTCGGTGGACGTTCAGGAGGAGGCTTATTATGATTAAAATTGATCAGCGTCAGTTAAATCAGGCAGATGTGCTTGCCCTTTATCAAGCGGTTGGTTGGAACATGTACACGCGAGATCCGAAGAAACTTGAGCGGGCGATAGCGCAATCGTTAAGCGTGCTGGGGGCTCATGATGGCGATCGGTTAGTCGGTTTGATTCGGGCGGTTGGCGATGGCGAGACGTTTTTATTTATTCAGGATTTACTCGTTTTGCCCAGTTATCAACGGCAGGGGATCGGGCGGCAATTGGTAAACGCATTAGTAGATCAGTTTCCACAGGTTCGTCAACGGGTCCTTTTAACCGATGATCAGCCCCAAACTCGCGCCTTTTACGAAAATATTGGTTTTGTTCAAAGTAGTAAAGTTGGTGTGATTGCTTTTTACCAGGATTTGACGTAAGTGAACCCGGTCAGCAAGTTTGGCATCAAAGCGCAAGGGTCGTTGATTTTGAGCTGACGAATCGGCGTAGGTTTGGTACAATCGAGGCAATCATTTAAGGAGGCTGCTCATGAAGGCTGCGCATAAGTTGATTGTGATCACAGGGGCAACAGGGACTGGTAAAACAACGGTGAGCGCGTATCTGCGCGACAACTACCGAATTCATCGGGTGATGACTCACACAACGCGGCCACCGCGGACTGGAGAACAAAACGGGGTTGATTATTATTTTGAGACACCGGCAAGTTTTGCGACTAAGCATTTTATTGAAAAAGTCACTTATGCCGGCTATGAATATGGGTCATCACATGAGTCGCTGGAGAAGAACTGGGCTAAGCATCCCTTCCTAAGCATCGTTTTGGATACCAAAGGCGCGATTACGTATGTTCGTGAGCTGCCAAAAGAAGTCGTCGTTTTGTTTCTGACCATTGACGATCCCACGGTTTTGAAAGATCGCCTGCTTGGTCGAGGAGATGAGCCGAACATGGTGGCAGCGCGATTGAAAAGCCCTGAATACAAACGCGACTTAACCTTGCCTGATGAACTTAAACCGTTTGCGACAGTCATTAAAAATGATCGTTGGGATGAAGCGCGACAGCAGATTGACCGGTTCATGAAGGACTTGGCGCTTAAAAGTTGTGGCTTTTTGTCGGTCGACACTGAACAGAAGTGACATGGTGGCAAAAAGGCCTTGGTCGAGAATTATCGCGATTAATTTTGTAAAATGTCTAGTAGACTGGTAATGTGTCGATAAAATGCTTGATGGCAGCACTAAAAGGCCTCTAATGACAAAAATCTTGTCGTTAGAGGCCTTTAACGTTTTTACTTTACAATTTTCGACATGGCAGCGACAATAAGGTGCCGTTCTGATTGTTATTTTGTCGTTTTCTTAACTGCCTTGATCACCCGTTTTGCTCGTGAACGGGTTTTGGGGTTTTTACTTTTGAGACGGCGTGCAGCAGATGCGTAATCGGCTTTTTCAGCCATGTTGCTTCCTCCTATCAGGCGTGATACACTGTAAGTTGCTAATCGTAACCAGTACGATTTGATAGAATACACGTCTAGAATTCAAGTGTCAAGCCAAAGGAGCCTCTTATGGATAACACAGCGATTGCTTTGAAGCAGTTAAAACAGCATGGCTACCGCGTCACCAAGCAGCGTGAATCGATGGTTGATTATTTAGGTAGAAATCAGCATCGGTACACGGCGGTGACGATTCTCGATCGGTATATGCGCACGCAATTTCCCGGGGTGTCGCATGATACGATATACCGCAATGTGAAGTCGTTCATTGAAATGGGCATCGTTGAAAGCCGTATGGAAGACGATCAAATTGTCGTTAAGCTTCAGTGCGACTTTCAACATCCGCACCACCATCATTTTATTTGTACCAACTGCGGCAAAGTGATCGAATTAAAAATGTGTCCCTTGAATTATTTTGAAGAACAGGTACCCGGCGCTAAGATTCAGAGCCATAATTTTGAACTCTACGGCTTGTGCGCAGCGTGTCAAGAACATGCTGATCGCTTGAAAAACGCTAATCGGTAGCTGAAGCGCTGTGAAAAAAATTTAACGGTAGACTAAATGAGGCGGCATCAGATCAATTATCTGATGTCGTTTCGTTTATTTACCAACTGCCTTTTCCATGCAGGCGATAGAATGTTGGTAAAGATAGTTCAAAGCAGCGGTTTCGCTACGCCGTTTTGGCTGCTGCTTAGAATGTCGTATAATTTTAGCGGTAACTTAAGATGCTTCGGGCTGTTTTTAGGGTAAAATGAATCGATGAATGAAAGGAGCTGGCTTCATGGCTTATCGAACACCGCCATTATTACCGCCGACTGCCATTGTTTCGCTCATTGTCCTGATTAGTGCCTATAATATTGTGAATACGATTAATCCGGTCAATCAACCAAAATCGGCAACCGAACAAAGTGAATTGGTTTCAAAAATAAAATCCGAATCGGCTTCACGGGCTGCACAATCAGCGTCTTCAAAAGCTGAGCCAAGTCAAACATCAACTTCGCAGCCATCTGCAGCAAGTCAGTCGCAGGTACAGGCGAGTCATCCATCTGGTGAAAAAGAAACAACGAGTACCGAGGCTTCTGCTTCAACGCCGAGTGCTTCGACCGCTTCAACGGCATCCGCCTCAACGCCAAGCAGCACCACGACCAGTAACGACCAAGCATCCGATCAAACGAGTACTGATAATGGCCAAGAGACGGATACCACCAGTAGTGGCGGTCAATAAGCCGCGGAAAGGATGAGATGATGTTAACTGTAATTGATATTATCAACCGCGTACTTGGCTACTTTAATATTGCTGACAAGCCAAAAGGAAAAGCCTTCACGTGGATAGCGTTTGTCGCCAATTTTTACCTACTTTACATCGCCATTCAAAACTTACGGTATCCGGATTTTCGAATTCGTGGTGCATTGTTCATGCTGGCGTTTGTTGTCTTTTTGTATTTTATTGCCTTAAACTTCTTATACTATTTTACAAATAAGACAACCCGGTTTGATATTTCGCCGACAGTTGAGAAGTGGTTGGGCAGTAATTCGGCTAAGAAAACTGCTGCCGAAAACGAATTGAAAACGCAACTGGGGGCAGCGCCGGCCAGTGGCGTGTTTACCCAGGATCAATTGCTGACGGCGGATGTGACCATGACGGCTGAGCAGCAAGCCAATTTGGATGACTTAGTTGCCAGTCTGGTTAAACAAGGCGTCTTGAGTCTGAATTATCAAGGGCTTGATGACAAAGCGATTAGTCGCGTGGCTCAAGAAACCCAGCAGCCAGTTCTAGCTATTGGCGCGCCGTTTCCAATTCCGTTTTTCGATTTGCAGCACACGGATCACGAGCTAATCATCACTGGCGGCTTGAATGCGCTGATGGCTAAGCCGCTAGCAACCATTGAACGAGTTGGTTTGTTACCGGCAGCGGAGGCGCAACGTGATTATCATCTAGTCGCCGCCAATGTCTTTTTAATTGGCGGAGAGCAAAAGTTACTCGGTCGCAGTGGTTTGCGCAAGGAGAAGCAGCCATACAGTTTAACGGTGCAGCTGGCTTATCAGGATAAGACGCCGGCTGCAAGCGAAGGTGAACAGCCGGCCGCTCCTGCAACTTTGCCAACACGAGAAGAGGCGCGGACTTCTGTGACAGAAAACAAAGCAACGTCTTCCGCGGAAGAACCGCCGTTGCCTACGCGTGAAAGTCGGCGTCATCAGCGGTAGGTAGTCGCTACTGTCAGATGGTTAAGAATAAAAATGCATATGAGTCGCGAGTTTTGAAAGTGCCATTAAAACTCGCGGCTCTTTTTTAATGCTGATAGTTGGCTGATATTAAAGTGTCGTATGGTGATCAGTGTTCACGGGTAAGTCACGATGAAAATCGTGGATGGTGCGGAATCCTGAGTTTCGGGAGTTTTACGGATTCGGTGGTCATAAAACTTGACTTTTTGAAAAGAAATATTTGCGTATCATTAATTTTATCTGTAAAATCCATGATAAGAGCAAGCGAACCCAAGGAGGTCCTCGAACATGTCTATGATCGAATTTCACGATGTTAACAAGTATTTTGGCAAATTCCAAGCCTTAAAAAATATTAATCTAACCATCGATCGCGGTGAGGTGGTGACCATTATCGGGCCTTCAGGTTCTGGTAAAAGTACGGTTTTGCGGTGCATCAATGGTCTTGAACGAATTACTTCCGGACAATTGATTGTCAATGACTTTGACTTGGCAGACAAAAAAACCGATATGAACCGGATTCGTAAAAATGTCGGCATGGTCTTTCAGCATTTTAATTTGTATGCGAATAAGAATGTCTTGCAAAACATCACTTTAGGCCCTGATTTAGTCTTGAAGCGAGACAAGGCGGAAGTTGAACAGGAAGCCCGCGATCTGCTTAAGATGGTTGGACTGGAGAGTAAGGCAGACAGTTTTCCGGGTGAGTTATCCGGGGGCCAACAACAGCGCGTGGCCATTGCCCGCAGTCTGGCGATGAAGCCTAAAGCCATCTTGTTTGACGAGCCAACCAGTGCCTTGGATCCGGAAATGATCGGGGATGTGCTGGACGTTATGCAGAAGATCGCCGAACAAGGCATGACGATGGTGGTGGTAACCCACGAAATGGGGTTTGCCCGCCATGTCGGCAATCGGATTGTCTTTATGGACGATGGCAAGATTCTAGTCGATTCAACCGATGTCAACCAGTTCTTCGACGATCCGCAAGAACCTCGCGCCAAAGAGTTTATCAGTAAGATCATCAATCATTAGTGTGACAAGACCAGTTGAGGATTGATTCCAGTTATGAGGCGTTTGCTGGCGGGACATTTCCGCCGGGAGGACTCGTGCTACGATAATGCGTTGGCTCCCGACCAGAAACTTGTGTGTAAGAACCTTGGTCGCAATGACCACACAATCCGGCTTCTACCCACGCTGGCTGGCGCTCACGAGGAGGGACATTAAAATGGCAAAAATGTGGAAACGCATGCTCCTGCCACTGGTGTTGTTACTATTGATGATACCGTTAAGCAGCTGTGGCAAAAGTGTGGCGGATCGTGATATTTTAGCGAACGCCAAGGCAACCAATACGATTATTTGGGGCGTCAAGGCCGATACCCGTCTGTTTGGCTTGATGAACATTAAAACCGGTAAAATTGAAGGCTTTGATGTTGATATGGCCAAGGCGATTACCAAGCAGATTTTAGGCAAAAAAGGGAACGCCCAGCTGGTTCAGGTGACCAGTGATACCCGCGTGCCGATGATTAAAGGTGGGAACCTGGACGCGGTGATCGCTACCATGACGATTACCCCGGAGCGCCAAAAGATTCTGGACTTTTCCGATGTTTACTTTAATGCCGGGCAAAGTCTTTTAGTTAAAAAAGGCAGTCCGATTAAGTCAGTGAAGGATTTGAAGAAAGGCACCAAAGTTATCGGCGTGCAAGGGTCCAATTCAGTTGATAATGTTAAAAAAGCTGCTCCCGACACCACTGTTCTGCAGTTAGCCGATTATGCGCAGGCGTTTACCGCTTTGAAATCAGGCCAAGGTGATGCCTTGACCACTGACAATGGGATTTTATACGGGATGTCAGAACAGGATAAGAACTATATTGTCACCGGGGGCACCTTCACTAAAGAGCCATACGGGATTGCGATTAACAAAGGCCAGAAGCCGTTTGTCAACGCGGTTAATAAGGCGATCAAACAACTCAAACAAAACGGGACTTATGCAAAGCTAATCAAGAAGTGGTTCGGCGATGTGCCAGGATTCAGTCTTAAGGAGGTGGAATAACATGTGGTCAATTCTTACCAATAATTGGAACACCTTTCTTTCCGGACTTGGTTTCACGTTAGCAGCGAGCATCTTAGCTTTGATTGGCAGCTTGATTGTCGGGACATTATTTGCACTCATGGAAATCTCGCCGTTTAAACCGTTACGAGTCATCGGGCGAATTTATGTCGAAGTTGTGCGCAACATTCCGCTGCTAGTTATTACTTTGGCATTCTACGTGATCGTGCCCCAGTTTATTGTCAAAATCGATGGCTTTACCGCGGGCACCATTGGCCTGTTGATTTACACGAGTGCCTTCATCGCAGAAACCGTGCGCGCGGGGATTGAAGCAGTTCCCAGCGGCCAGATGGAAGGTGCGCGGAGTATCGGGATGACTTATACGCAGGCGATGACGCAGATTATTTTTCCCCAGGCATTTAAAATTGTCATTCCACCACTGGGCAATCAATTTATCAATTTGGTAAAAAATAGTTCCGTTCTGGCCTTCGTTGCCGGATTTGATCTGATGTACCAAGGTAAATTAATTGCGGCGACAACTTTTTCGACTTTTGATACGTACTTAATCGTCGGCATTTTCTATTTGATTTTGACGATGCCGTTGAGTTACCTGATGCGTTATCTCGAGAAAAAATGGGTGACCGCCTAGAAAGGAGCAGGTTTTATGCAAAATTTTGTTGATGCGTATTCGTGGATTAATTTACGGTACCTGCTCCAAGGCTTAGGGGTGACTTTGGAAGTCTCGATTGCCTCGATTTTCTTCAGCTTTGTCCTTGGGGTTATTTTGGGCTTGGCACGCTATGTCAAGATAAAATATTTTTCGGCGGCGGTTGGCTTTGTCATTGACGTCATTCGTAATTTGCCGCTACTGCTGATTCTATTCTTCACTTACTTCGCTTTGCCAGACATTGGCATCCGGCTTAACGTCATTGTTGCCGCTATTGTTGCGATGAGCATCTTTGAATCGGCAATGTTGGCAGAAATCGTTCGCTCAGGCATCAACGCCGTACCGCGCGGGCAGATGGAAGCGGCGCGCAGTAACGGTTTGACCTTCTATCAGGCGATGCGGTACATTATCATGCCCCAAGCATTGAAGAAAATGATCCCACCGATTGTCAGCCAGTTTATTTCGCTGGTCAAAGACACATCACTGGCGACGATCATTTTACTGCCAGAAGCGACGTATCACGCGCAAATCATTTATGGTCAAAATATTAACTACATGATTCCAATGTTTGTGGCATTGGCCGTGATGTATTTTGTGGTGAACTATGCGTTATCTTTGGCAAGTCGGTGGTTGGATCGGCGGTTGGTACAGTCGAATTGAATGATTCTCGATATCAGTGCTTTAATAGCCATTAAAATCGGTCCTCGGCAGACGAACTTTGTCTGGTCAGGACCGATTTGCTTTAGTTATTTTGCAAAATCATCTGGCAAAAGCGTACAGATGGTGACACGGTGTCACCTCAATTTTAAATATAGGCAACAATCGGTCCTTTCGTAAGTGGGTACGTTGCCTCACCACACTTGGCAAAGTTTTGAACCGATTTGGGTTGCTGTTACTTTTTGACCACAAATTGCCTATGACGGCTGGTAAGTCCCCGTTCAAGCAAATGATCGGTCAGGCTGCTGCAAAGGGGTAACAGTTAAGGCGTTGACCGGTTCTTATCATTTTCCTAACATTTGCGATTAGCTGCGGTGGTCTGGTCGCTGCTGTGATACCATGAGAGAGAAATAAAACAAGCAAGACGGAGGAAATTATCTTGAGCAGCTACTTAGTGACCGGTGGCGCCGGGTTTATCGGTTCCAATTTGACGGAGCTTTTGTTGACGGATCCTGACAATACGATAACCATTGTCGATGATTTATCAATGGGCTTGCGGACCAATATTCCGGATTCTAGCCGGATTACCTTTTATGAACATAGCATCACGGATCATGCCTTCATGTCCCAGCTTTTGATGGAAGGCCGATTTGATTACATTGTCTTGTTGGCTGCTATTGCCAGTGTTGCTGATTCGGTTGAACGGCCGTACGCGACACATCAGGTTAATCAGGAAGCGAACCTGAACATCATTGAAACCTTGCGCACCCAGAAAATACCTTATAAAAAGTTATTCTTTGCAAGTTCCGCTGCAGTTTATGGTGATTCTCCTGAGCTACCTAAGAAAGAAGACATGGCCGTTAAACCGCTAACCCAATATGCAGTTGACAAATTTGCCACGGAACGCGCGGTTTTGAATTATGGCCGGCTTTATGACATGCCAATGGTTTGCACGCGCTTTTTCAACGTATACGGGCCGAAGCAAAACCCTAAGTCGCCTTATAGTGGGGTATTGTCGATCATGATGGCGGCGTTGCAAGAAGACAAACCATTCACCTTCTTTGGCGATGGCGAACAGACTCGCGATTTCATCTATGTTGGTGATGTGGTGCATGCGATTCGCGGCTTGTTAGAGACCCCAAGCGCTCGGGATGATGTTTTCAACGTTGCTAACGGCAAACAGACCACCTTAAATCAGGTTGCCAAAGAGCTTGAAAAACTCACTGGCAAAACGTTACATGCCACCCATAAAGCCCCGCGTCTTGGTGACATTCGCGATTCATATGCACAAACGGACAAGTTGGATCAGTTTGACTTCATGACCCACACGCCACTTGCACAGGGACTTGCCAAGTATGTGGCGTCGGTTCAGTAAACAATGATCGGCCAGGCGGTGAGAAGCTGACCGATCATCTTTCTTGTCAGGAGCAGTGCATGCCAGCCGGGCTGTAGGGAACGGTGCTCATTTTTTTGCCGCGACCAATATGGAAGTACGGGTTGTCATACACTGTCAGGTGGCGGTTTTGACGAAGGTTGTCTAGATTCAGTTAAAACGATATCCTGCAAAAGTGACGAATGCTGCCCATATGCTATAATGGGTCAGTTAGTTTCGTGTCAAGATATCAATATTGAGAGGGTTGCTGTATGAAACAGAGTGCCGAATGGAATGGCGTTAAAAGGCTGTTAACAATGATCGGCGATGTCGGTCTTTTTAATCTAAGTATCCTACTTGCCTTTTATTGGCGATTTGGCCGGAATATTCCGGAGTGGAACTTCTATATGTACGAACGATCTGCAGTCTATATTTCCTTGCTGTTCTTGTTCGTTAACTTCTTTTTAGGTGTTTATGTCTACTATAATCGGCGCATTAGTGACATCATCTTCAACACGGTTTTGGCACAACTTATTACCATCTCCGGTTTGACGATGATTACCTTTATGGGCCGGCTGTTTGCGTTTCCACGATTAGTGCTGGGCTATTCGTTTCTGTTAAGTATTCTTATCTTAGGCATCTGGCGCGTTTTCATCTATTACATGTACATTCGGTTTACGAGTAACTATAAAGTGGCCGTACTTTCCTATGAACATGAACTTCCGGCCGTGCTAGAAAATTTTAATTCAGCCAAAAACAATAAACATAAAGTTACCTATGTTGTTTCCGATCACTTTGTCGAAAATGCCAAAAAGATCATGGATAAGGTCGACATATTTTATTTAACTAAGAGTCTCCCCGATGAGCAACGCCGTGAAATTATTGATCTTATCATCAAAAATGAGCGAACCATTCTTTTACCTTCGACTTTCGAAAATCTGATGATGCTGCGTCCTAATTTAATGAACTTTGAAGATGAAAGTGTCATGGGTATTACTCAGTTTCGAATCAAACCAGAAAGCGCCATTCTAAAGCGTGCTTTTGACATTGTTGTTGGTATCTTGATGTTAATTGTCGCATCGCCACTGATGCTGGTAACTGCAATTTTGGTTAAGCTAACGTCTCCGGGTCCCGTTATCTATAAGCAGACGCGGATTACGTTGAATCAAAAAGAGTTTAAGATTCTTAAGTTCCGAACCATGTCGGCAACGGCAGAGGCAAAGTCTGGCCCGGTTCTTGCTAAAGCGCACGATTCGCGAATTACACCAGTTGGCAAGTACCTACGCAAGTTCCGATTAGACGAATTGCCGCAAATTTTTAACGTTTTAAAAGGTGACATGTCAATCGTGGGGCCACGTCCAGAGCGTCCTTATTTTGTCAACCAGTTCAACCAGCAGGAGCCGCATTACTACCTGCGTCACAATGTCCGGGCAGGTATTACGGGGTATGCACAGGTTTATGGTAAATATGCATCCGATTACCATAGCAAGCTCAAGTTTGATCTGCTATACATTAAGACCTACAGTATTTTCCTGGACGCGCGGATTTTGTTGCAAACGATCAAGATCCTGTTTGACAAAGTATCTTCACAGGGGTTGGAAGAAGATATTGAACCGGAACGGCAGAAGTTGCATGATCTGGTTGTTCAGCAGGATATTACGCATTTAAGTTGATTCGAATAATACTTCCAGAAAAAGCAACGGCACTACTTTTTCTGGAATTTTTTTGAAAACTGGCAAGACCTTGGGGACTAATGAATGCAACTAAGCTGATTGTGAATTGTAATCAGAATGTTTTTTTAAAGTTTGTCGAATCAATGTATAAT